>NZ_JBRFPI010000242.1:400-7071 GCF_053579595.1 Cellvibrio sp. | reverse complement strand
GGTAGCTGACTTCGCTGCGCTGCTGATATAGTTCGCTCGCTTTGGCGGCATCACATGGGCTCAACTCATACGAAGTAGAAACTGGCACTATGCGCAACTTTCTGATGTATTCATCTAACTCTTCGGTTTTAGGTTTGTTAAGGGCAATCATCCCTAGCACGGCAGAATTGGTTTTATCGCAGCCATCTTTTGCGCGACCTTCACGCTGCGCGATCCAGATACTGGAATGCTCATTGCAAATTGAGTGGTAGATATAGCTCGACAAATATTTTGCTGCTTTTAATTTTTCGCGCGGCGCTTTAGCAGAACGGTTTACGATAAAACTTTTATTCAAGCGCATTAAATCTGACACAAACGGTTTGGTCAGCAAATTGTCACCAATAGCAATGCGCAGGGTATTGCAATCGTTGTGATATAAAACCCAATTCACAAATGCTGGGTCCATGGCAATATCGCGGTGATTGCTAATAAATAAATAGGCTGTGTGTTTGTCGAGTTTTTCCAAACCGGAAACGGTAAGCGATTTGACGCGGGTATTGACCATACCCTCCATATATTTTGCAACCACACTTTGGAAACCTTTTACATCATTGATTCCCGCCAATTGCTGCGCAAGCTTCATGCGCACCAGCGGTTTTAGTAGCCATCCCAACCAGCCATGGAGCCCCGGAAACTTAAGGCGGGTTACCGCATCGGTCAATTCCGGATCAGCCAACATGCGATCAATTGTTGGACGAACTTCATCATCACGATAGGGACGGATATCATCAAATTCATTCATAGCGGGAGGTCATCACTCGAAGGTAAAACATAGACGTTAAGTCTGGCACAAAACTGCAGACAGGTTTGTCGACGTGAAAGGGCGCTACAGGCTTGGCTTATATCGCCAACCCAGCGAAAATAGGCGCACAAAATACCGAAAAGAGCCGCAAAATGCCACCAAAACCGTTTTTACCCGCCACTGACGCCCCCTGCCCTTGCGGTACCCAAAAACCCCTGCGTGACTGCTGTTTGCCCTTTATTAACGGCACTCACAACCCAGGCACCGCCGAACAACTGATGCGCTCGCGCTACAGCGCCCACACACTACTAGCGATTGATTACCTGTGGGAAACCTGGAGCCCCGAACAACGGTTGCGTTCTAGCAAGGATGATATCCTCGACTGGGCTGAAAGTTGCGATTGGTTGGGCCTACAAATTCTTGCGACACAACAAGGCGGCACAAATGACGATACCGGTATAGTCGAATTTATCGCGTTGTTCCGCCAGCAGGGGAAAATGCATCAACACCACGAAGTGTCGCAATTCAAAAAGATATTGGGTAAATGGCTTTATGTAGACCACCAGACATAAAACCGACACCCACCGCAAGGAACTGTGATACAACCACCGATCTGGATAAAAATTCACCATTCATCTCGCTATCCATTCGACTCATCGACATTCGCTGCTTACACTGCGCGGCAGGTCATAAACTACAAAAGTAATAAAAACGGCTACACTCATTTTGTCTCCCTGAATACAGCGCCTTTTAAGCAAGACTATGAAAATTCTTCTGGTTGAAGATAGTGCCACTCTCCGCTTTGCCATGCGCAATTATATTATTGACGCAGGCCACGAACCTTTGATTGCCCGCAGCGGTGAAGAAGCTCTGCAACTGCTTGAAAATACGCCAGTTGATATGATCATCATGGATGTAGAAATGCCGGGCTTAAATGGTTTTGAAACCACGCGCTTGATTCGTGAGTGGCTCGCTGGCCACTGGATTCCGATTATTTTTGTCACCGGCTTGAATGAAGATGAAAATTATCGCGAAGGAATCGAGGCGGGCGGCGATGATTATTTAATCAAGCCTGTCAGTTTTATGATCATAAAGGCTAAAATTCGCGCAATGGAACGCATCGCCGAAATGCGCGACCAGCTCAACCAACTCAACGCAGAGTTGGAAGCGCTGAGCCAACTCGATAGCCTCACCCAAATTTATAATCGCCGCACCTTTAATGAATTGGCGCAGCAGCAATGGGCGCTAGCCAAACGTCACCAACAACCCATTAGCGCGCTGATGATTGATGTCGATCACTTCAAATTATTTAACGATCACTACGGCCACCCTGCCGGTGATGCCTGTTTGAAAAAAGTAACCCACGCGATAAAAAGTTGTTTGCACCGCAGCTCGGATATTTTAGGGCGTTACGGTGGAGAGGAATTTATTGTGCTCTTGCCCGAGACCGACGCCAAAGGCGCTATGCGCGTTGCACAGGCAATTAGTGAGGCTCTGGAAAACATCCAGATCCGTCACGATGTATCGCCCTCCAGTACTTTTGTAACAGCTAGCATAGGTGGTGCTACCTGTTTGCGGACTACCGGCCATGATTTGGAGGAATTAATTAAAAATGCCGATCGTGCACTCTACAAAGCAAAACGTGCGGGGCGCAACCGCAGTTGGATCGATGAAGTTGCCACCCACAAAACCTTATTGCTGGCCGATACCAATCAGGAATTACTGCGTCACTTTAGCGCGCACCTGCAACCACATTTCAATTTACTGACGGCAGAGTCGCAAAAGGAATGCTTGGAACTGGCGGTAGATTTACACCCGGATTTGATTTTACTCGGCACCAACATTGCTGACACAGAAGCAGGCATTGAGTTGTGCAAAATATTGGCTCGCACACCAAAAACTGCAAGCATATCACTCGCAATGCTATGCGATTCATCCAGTAGCCAAATTCAGGAAATTGGAAAAAAAGTTGGAATTAGCACCCACTTTGATAAAAGCCTCACAGCACCTGCATTGCTGAACAAGATTGTTCAGCTAATTCACTAAATGCGTTGATTTACTGTATAACGGCTACGCCTGTTAGTTAATATAACAGCGCCTCAAATAAAAAATCCGCTTGGGTTAACCTAAGCGGATTTTTTATTACATATGAATAATTAAGAATTAATCATTACAAACAAAGGTTAATTTGAACGCAGCGAATTATACCAATTCACCTCGCGCGAAAATTTATCCACCTGATCAACCACATCCAATACCAATGCAAACAATGCCATACGCACTAAAACACCATTATCGGTTTGGCGGAAAATCGCCAGGTTTGGATTCGCATTCAAATCGTTATCCAACTCATTGGCATCGGCGCGCGAGTCACGCGGCAGCGGATGCATAATCACCGTATTGGGTTCGCAATACTGGGTATAAATCGACTGATTTAAACGGAATCGGCCGCGATATTGGTCGGCCTCTTCCTTGCTCGCAAAACGCTCCTCCTGAATACGGGTGGAGTAAGCGATATCGATATTGCTAATGCTGGAGTGCAACTCATCGGTAACGGTAACGACGTGACCGGCGGCGCGCAAGTCTTCCACGATATATTCCGGCATCGCCAATTCTTTGGGCGATACCAGCGTCACATGGATATTGCTGAACACGCATAAGAGCTTGCAAAGTGAATGGACGGTGCGGCCGTGTTTTAAATCGCCAATCATGGCAATGCGCAAATTGTCTATCGTGCGATTTTTGGAGCGCAATTCCTTGCGGATAGTGTACAAGTCCAGCAGCGCTTGGGTTGGATGCTCGTTTGCGCCATCGCCGCCATTGATGACCGGCACACGACTGCCTTCAGCAAATTCGGCAACCGATCCCGCTTGCGGGTGGCGCATACAAATTACATCGCTATAACCGGAAAGGACACGCGCAGTATCAAACAGGGACTCACCTTTGGTGAGCGACGAGCTTTCAAAGCCGGTGGTCTCGCGCACATTACCACCCAACAGGTTAAACGCCGAACCAAAGCTCACCCGCGTACGCGTGCTCGGTTCAAAAAACATGTTGCCCAGAATCGCCCCTTCCAATACCCGCGTCACCTTGCGGCGCAAGGCATAGGGTTCCATGGCATCGGCCACGTCAAAAATGCGCTGGATATCAGCACGTTCAAATTGTTTGATGGAGAGAATATGTGCGCCGGTAAAGTTCACAAGAATTCCTTAGCGGAGACCGCTGGCCAGGAAAGGCAATAGCCTGAAAGAGTGCGAGATAAAGCGGGCGCCATTTTAGCGGCAGCCGGGCTTGGATACCAACGGCAAGCACTAAAAATATTGCAGGAAAATCAATGTACCGGAATCAGGCTGACCAAGGCGGTATCGGCGCGACGCTCTTTGGTGGGCAGCGAAGGGGCAAGTCGCTCCAGTGCCGCCTGCGCCGTAGCGCGATAGGTAGTCAATTTGCCGCCCATCACCGACAGCACCCTGGGTTGGGCTTCATTATCCACTGCAAACATCACCTCGCGCGGGCGCGAAAAGGCGTTTTTATCGCTCTTGGGTAATACCCGCAAACCGGCGAAGGTTTCAACCTCTCCTGCAGCAGGAAGTGCAAGTTTCGGGAAGTAATGGCGCAAGGTTGCCAGTAAATAATCGCGCTCTTCCGGTGAACAAACCGACCGCTCCGGTGCGCCGGTAAATGCTCGCTCTGTAGTGCCTACCAACAAACGTCCTTCCCAAGGGAGCACAAATACCGCGCGTTTATCCTGCGGCGCCTCCAGATAGAAGTATTGATCCAACAACGGCGGCAAGAGCAGATGACTGCCCTGCACCAATTCAATCGCGGGCGATATCAACGCTGGCGCAACACGGCTTAAAACCTCGCCCGCCCAAGGGCCAGCACAATTGACCAACACTCGGCAGCTGATCGATTCGTGGCCCTTGTCCGTTTCAATCTCCACCTTGCAGCACTGACCATTGCGCTCGGCGCCGATAAATCGCGCCGGCATCAACAGATCAGCGCCCAAAATAACGGCTGACTGCAATACCGATCGGGTCAACCCTGCATCGTCAGTTTGTGCTTCGTAATAACGGAATACCGCCTTGAGGTTTTCCTGACGCAGCCCGGCCAGGGCCGGCCATTGATCGCGCCCTAATTGGGCAAACAAGGAATCTTTATTCAAACCCGCCAATAGCGAATACAGGCTCAACCCTGCGCGAATGGTGAGCGGTGAGCGGGTTGAATCGTCATAGATAGGAATATGCAATGGGCGCAACTTCACCAGCTCGGGAGCTAATCGCAATAACAATGCCCGCTCTCGCAAACTCTCACGCACCAGGCCGAACTGCGCTGTCTCCAAATAACGTAAGCCACCGTGAATCAATTTGGATGATTTACTTGAAGTACCCGCCGCTGGTGCAGTTTGCTCTACCACTAATACCGAATATCCAGCTGCAGCAGCCGCTTGCGCGACACCAGCTCCTTGAATCCCAGCACCAATGACAACAATGTCATATTTCATTCTTGTTATTCCGCATGAAAGACACGGGAAGTATAGGACAGGAATGTAAAAATGTTCGACGGCAGAAAGCCACTTTTATATTAGAAAGCTTTAAGAGAAACCAGTAATATGATTTTTAACATTACTTTAATTACTCATCAGCGGTGATCAGCAACAATAGTTAATGATCTCCAGTCTTAATAACTATCAAAGCACCTACAGTTTTGAGCGCAAATATTGAGCTGGACGGACATTGGCCGTCATAGTGGCCCAGCTGGACTGAATCTACTGAGAAATCTCCTTGGCGCCCCACCCTCACTGTGGGAAAATGCGCGACCTCAGACTTGTACTCCCTCTTATTTACTACACAGGTAATTAGCGCCCATGTCCGCACTTGTATTGGATGGCAAAGCCCTTGCCGAAAAAACTGAACAGGAACTCTCTGCCCGCGTTGCTGCATTAAAGGCGCGCACTAATGGCCAAACCCCTATTCTGGCGACCATTCTGGTCGGCGATGACCCGGCTTCCGCGACCTATGTGAAAATGAAAGGCAATGCCTGTACCCGTATTGGTATGGAGTCTTTGAAAGTGGAGATGCCTTCATCTACCACCACCGAGCAATTGCTCGCCAAAATTCAGGAATTGAACAACAATCCCAACGTGCATGGCATCTTGTTGCAGCATCCCGTTCCCCACCAGATTGATGAGCGTTTGTGCTTTGATGCAATCAGCGCAGAGAAAGATGTGGATGGCGTAACCTGTTTGGGTTTTGGCCGCATGAGCATGGGTGAAGAAGCTTATGGTTGCGCAACACCAAAAGGCATCATGCGTTTGCTGGAGGGCTACGGTATTGAACTCGCGGGCAAGCACGCCGTAGTAGTTGGCCGCAGCCCTATTCTGGGCAAACCTATGGCGCTGATGCTGCTTAACGCCAATGCCACTGTCACCATCTGCCATTCACGCACCCAGAATTTACCGGCATTAATTAAGCAGGCCGATATTCTGGTTGGCGCTGTTGGTAAACCGGAATTTATTAAAGCCGAGTGGATTAAAGACGGCGCGGTGGTGGTTGATGCTGGTTATCATCCTGGTGGCGTGGGCGATGTCGAATTGAAGCCGTTGGTTGATCGGGTTGCTGCTTATACACCGGTTCCCGGTGGTGTTGGCCCAATGACCATCAACACCCTGATTTACCAAACCGTAGACTCGGGCGAGAAGAAAATCGGTTAATGAATTCTGTTTCATCGCTGTAATAGTGCTGGCCATTGTTGTTCGTATCGCTATTTAACTTTTAAGGAGTAAAAATCAAATGCGTAAATTTCTTTTGCTGGGTAGTTTGTTGGCAGTGAGCGTTTCTGCCACTCCAAATGATGCCGTTAAATATACTTGTAAGATGGGTAATCCCGA
>NZ_JBRFPI010000242.1:0-390 GCF_053579595.1 Cellvibrio sp. | reverse complement strand
TGACAAGAGCGTTCCCTGCTCAGTAAGCTACACCAAAGACGTCTCAACACAAACACTGTGGAATTATGAAAGTACCCAAGGCCAATGCGAGGCCAAGGCAGCAGAGTTTGCCGAAAAGCAAGGCGGCTGGGGATTTAGCTGTAACTCTGAATCCAGTGGCAATGAAACCAGCAGCGATGCATCTGAAGCAGCAACAAGCGCGCAATAATTTTTAGCGCTGCTTATAGCTTCATCGATAAAAGCAGGCTCTCGCCTGCTTTTATTTTTATAGCGCCAAATATTTACAAACCAATACCATTTTATAAGTTTACGCAATGACCGAAATACTGCCGATTATTTACCGCGATGAATATCTGGTTGCCATCAATAAACCGGGCGGCTTGTTGGTGC
>NZ_JBRFPI010000241.1:6308-7086 GCF_053579595.1 Cellvibrio sp. | reverse complement strand
GTTAGTGAAGTGGCATCGTGTGCGAAACCATTCGCTGAAGGTATTTGTCAGTCTGATATCTATTTATTGCTAACTGTTATGTGCAACCCATGTGGAAAATTCTAATGGCACTTTCTCTTTTTGATCGCATCGCTCTTTTAAAACACCTATCACTGGTTTCTCACTCATTAGTGTTGATGTCGGTATTTGCGTTTGCTGGCCAGGCGGCTGCACAAAGCACTGCTGCAAACAATGTAAAAGATGCAGCCTTACAGGCAATAGAATCTAACCCCGATGTACAGGCGAGCTGGCACGAGTTCAGCGCATCTACATATGATGTACGTGTTGCACGCGCTGGTTATTTGCCCACTGTTGATATAGGTGCATCTGCTGGAAAAACCAATCGTGATTACGATGGCCGCAGTGTCTATAACACTACCCAAGGACAAATCACACTCAGCCAAATGCTGTTTAACGGTTTCCGTACATCCGGCGAAGTAGAACGTTTTGACAGCGCGCGTTTGGTACGTTACTACGAATTATTGAATACCATCGAAACTACTGCACTGGAAGCGGTGCGCGCCTATGAAGATGTAAAACGCAATCGCGAACTGGTTAATTTGGCGCGCAACAATTATGTGAAGCATCAAGAGGTGTTTGGCCAAATCGAAGAGCGCGCAACCTCCGGTGTTGGTCGCCGGGTGGATCTGGAGCAAGTTGCGGGTCGTCTTGCTTTAGCGGAATCCAATTTGTTAACTGAAGCGTCTAATTTGCACGATGTCACTGCGCGCTATTTGCG
>NZ_JBRFPI010000241.1:0-6298 GCF_053579595.1 Cellvibrio sp. | reverse complement strand
TGTGGTAGGTCAATTGCCTGCGGAAGATTTGGCAGAAGTTGATTTGACCCAGAAAAAATTGCCGGACAATATTCGCTCGGCACTGACGCTCGCCTATCAAGGTAATCCCGGTTTTCATGCGGCGATTAAAAATATCAGCGCTGCGCAGGCCGCGGTAAAAGTTGAGCGTGCTGGTTATTATCCCAAGGCAGAATTGCGTGCGCGCCAAGTGACCAGCCGCAACCAAAACGGTTTTGATAATCGCACCGATCCCGATAGCTACGGTGATGAAAGTGCGGTGGAATTAGCACTTACTTACAATCTGTACAGCGGCGGCGCCAACCGCGCTGCAGTGCGTCGCTCATTGGAACAAGTGAATCAGGCAAAAGATTTGCGCGACCAGGCCTGTGTTGATTTGCGCCAGAACACCCAAATTGCCTACAACGATACCCAGCGTATTCGCGAGCAACTTACCTCATTGCAACAACATCGAATCTCTAGCGATAAAGTGCGTGCTGCCTACTCCGAGCAATTCAACATTGGTCAGCGTACTTTGCTCGATTTACTCGACGCTGAAAATGAATACTTTCAAGCGAGCCGCGCGTTGATTATCGCAAACGGTGATTTGGAAATTGCTTACGCACGTTCATTAGCGGCCATGGGAAGTTTGCTGCCTGCTCTTGGTATTGTGCGTGATGGTCTTGGGATCTTGCATGATACCAAGGTAAACGATTCGTTAAATATTTCTGAATCTGCTTGTCCTGATGTTGCACCTGAAGCACTTGGGCGCGATGATTTGATCAGCGAGTTAACGCCGCTCGCCGGTGATGCATTATTTGATGTGGGCAGTTCGCAATTAAAAGCGGGGGCGGCACAAAAGCTCGATCAACTGATTGCCGATATCAAGGCGACCGCCAAGGTTGTGCAGATCAGTATTGAAGGCCACACCGATAATACCGGCACCGATGCGCTCAATATTCCACTATCAAAAGCGCGTGCGCAGCGGGTGCGTGATTATTTTGTATTGAATGGGTTGGAGACAATTCCTATGACCGTTGACGGTTTTGGCGCAACTCGCCCGGTGGCTGACAATGCCAGCGTTGTTGGTAAAGCCGCTAATCGCCGTGTTGATGTCACAGTGACGCGTAGCGAATAGTCAGGTACTTGTTTTAGTGTTGCCCAAGAGCGCATCAAATTCCCGTAATTTGATGCGTTTTTTTATGCGTGCAGTGCAATGTTCTGCAATCAAATTGCGTGTGTAGCAATGGCCATCTATATTACAGAGGCTTTTGATCTGACTAGCGATACGATTTGCGATTGATTGGTTTTGCCCGCTTGCCGCTCCCGGAGCCACAATGACCCTTGATGTTCAACTTTCCACGGATGTTTCCTCCGCTGCCAGTACCGGCGGGCCACTGCTTGAGTGCTTGTTACTTATTGCGGCCGCGCACCAGATTACCAGCACCCGCGAAACACTGTTGGCAGGTTTACCACTGGATGCGCAGCAGCTTACCCCTTCTTTATTTACCCGTGCGGCCAAACGCGCGGGCCTTACCAGCAAAATTGTACAGCGCGATTTGCTGCAACTAAATCGCGCATTGTTTCCTGCCGTACTTTTATTAAATGATAATCAAGCCTGCGTATTACTGGCGGTGAAAACCGATGTTGCGCAAGTGCTTTATCCGGAACTTGGCGATGCTGTTGTAGACGTACCTCTCGCTGAGCTTGCAAGCCATTACACCGGTCGTGCGATTTATGTGCGCCCACTGGAGCGTTTCGATGCGCGCACGGCTGAAATTGGTAAAACGGCCAATGCAAAAAATCGCGCTGCACATTGGTTTTGGAGTGTTATTGCCGACCATAAATATTTATACCGCGATGTATTGCTTACTGCCTTATTAATCAATTTTTTTGCGTTGGTGTCGCCGCTGTTCGTGATGAATGTGTACGACCGTGTAGTGCCCAATCACGCCACTGATACACTTTGGGTATTGGCGATTGGAATGTTGATCGCCATCAGCGCCGATTTTGTCTTGCGCATGATGCGCGCCTGGTTTGTAGATCTCGCTGCAAGCCGCGTTGATGTCACGCTCTCTGCCAGTATTATGGAACGGGTGTTGGGCATGAAATTATCGGAACGACCTGCGTCTGTGGGATCATTTACCGCCGGTTTGCAATCCTTTGAAGCTATCCGCAGTTTTATTTCCTCAGCGACTATTTTAGCGCTGGTGGATTTGCCTTTCGTGTTGTTGTTTTTAATTGTCGTCTTATTAATTTCCTGGCCGCTGGTATTCCCTATTTTAGTGGGGGTTGCATTGGTGATGATTTACACCGCAGCGGTGCAGCACAAAATGCATTTGTTGTCAGAAAATTCCATGCAGGCATCGGCGCAACGCAATGCCACCTTGGTAGAAAGTCTGAGCGCATTGGAAACGGTAAAAACCCTCGGTGCTGAAGGGCGCATGCAAGCGGTGTGGGAAAAAACTACGCTGCTGGTATCGCGTGTGGGGGTGAAAATGCGTTTGCTGTCTGGCTCAGTTGGTACTACTACCATGTGGATTCAGCAGGCAGTGTCAGTCGTTATTATCATTGTTGGTGTTTACCAAATTATTGAGGGTAATTTAAGCCAAGGTGGATTGATTGCCGCGTATATGCTGTCTTCGCGTATCATGGCGCCAGTAGGGCAAACTGCAGGCTTGTTGATGCAGTACCATAGTGCCGCAACAGCACTGAACGCGCTGGATATGATTATGCAAAAACCGGTTGAGCGGCCAATCGATGCAACTTGGATTAGCCGTCCGCGCTTGCAAGGTGGAATTGAATTTAAAAAAGTAGCCTTTAAATATCCGCAAGATGAGCGTGAAGTATTGCGCGATGTCGCATTTAAAATTAATCCCGGTGAGCGCGTAGCCATTCTTGGGCGCAATGGTTCAGGCAAAACCACAATCGAAAAATTAATTGCCGGATTATATGAACCAACATCGGGAACCGTGTTGCTTGACGGAATTGATATCCGCCAGCTCGACCCCGCTGAATTGCGCCGCAATATGGGTTATGTGTCGCAAGATGTGAATTTATTTTTTGGTTCGCTGCGCGACAACATCGCTATGGGCGCGCCTCATGCAAGCGATGAAGCGATTCTCGAAGCCGTGCGTTTGAGTGGGCTCACTGATTTTGTCAATCAGCACCCGATGGGTCTGGCGATGCCAGTTGGCGAACACGGACAGTTGCTTTCGGGTGGGCAGCGCCAATCAGTCAGCATTGCGCGCGCACTCTTGAATGATCCTCCTATTTTATTAATGGATGAACCAACCGGTGCAATGGATCACACCAGTGAAGAAGAATTTAAACGCAATCTGGTGCAATTTGCTGCGCACAAAACTTTATTGGTCATTACTCATCGCACGTCGCTGCTGGAATTGGTGAACCGCATCATTGTGATCGATGGTGGAAAAATTGTTGCTGATGGGCCGAAAGAACAGGTTGTTGAAGCGCTGCGTCAAGGCCGGATTGGGAGGGCATCTTAATGACGGCCTCGCGCGATAAAATCTGGTTTGAACGCATCGGCCGCTGGTTGGATAAATTAGGTCTGCCCGCAACCCGTTATATTGATAAAGCCTACGCCCGCTGGCTCGACCCTTTGCATGAGCAACCCAAAGATTGGGTGACGGATTCTGATTGGGCGAAGTTGCAGCAGGAACCTGTGCGTGCGCGCGCATTATTGCGTGTAATTGCCCTGATTATCTTTTTGCTCGTTGTGTGGTCGGCATTTGCGCCATTGGATGAAGTAGCGCGCGGTGAAGGCAAAGTCATTCCTTCATCGCAATTACAAATTATCCAATCCTTTGATGGCGGTGTGGTGCAAGAGGTTTTGGTGCGTGAAGGACAAATCGTAGAAAAGGGCGATTTATTATTACGTATCGATCCCACGCGTTTTATTTCTACTTTTCGCGAAAATCGCGCGGAATACTTATCACTCCAGGCGCGTGCTGCGCGTTTGCAAGCCTTAACATCGAATACGGTGCTGGTATTTGCCGATGATTTACTGGCGGATGCGCCGGATATCGTCAACCACGAACGTAGCTTGTATGAATCCAATCGTAAAGAGTTGGATGAGCAATTGAGTATCGCGCGCAGCCAATTGGATCAGCGTTCGGAAGAATTAAATGAAGTGCGTGCGAAATTAACGCAGGTGACGCGCGCATTGGAATTATCCACACAAGAATTAAATGTGACCAAACCGTTACTTGCCAGCGGTGCAATTTCTGAAGTGGAAATTTTGCGCTTGGAAGGTGATGTATCAAACGCGCGCGGCGAGCGCGAGCAGGCCTTATCGCAAGAGTCGCGTTTGGTTTTGGCTGTGCAAGAGTCAGAGGGAAAGTTGCGCGAGACTGAATTGCTCGCTAGCAATAAATGGCGCAATGAGTTATCGGAAGTGCTGAGCAAAATTGCATCGCTGTCGGAAACCAGCACTGGCCTCGCCGATAAAATTAAATATGCTGAAATTCGTTCACCCGTGCGTGGCACTGTGCAGCGCGTATTTACCAATACGGTTGGCGGTGTAGTACAGCCTGGGCATGAAGTGGTGGAGATGGTGCCATTGGATGATCAGCTATTAATTGAAGCAAAGGTATCGCCCAAAGATATTGCGTTTTTACATCCGGGTCAGGAGGCGATTGTAAAGTTTACCGCCTATGATTTTGTCGTTTATGGTGGATTAAAAGGCAAGGTGGAACACATCAGCCCCGATACCATTACCGATGAAAAAGAGCGCACGTTTTATATTGTGCGCGTGCGTACCGAGCGCGCCGGATTTGATCCCAGCTTGCCGATTATGCCGGGCATGATGACGCAGGTAGATATTCTCACTGGCAAGAAAACGGTACTCGCCTATTTGTTAAAACCTGTGCTGCGCGCGCAACAAAATGCCATGACTGAACGATGAGCCAACACCTGTTTTTTTCGCCCGCTGAAATACAATCACCGCGCTGGCAGCAGGCGTTTCCTGCTGCGCGAATTAGCAATGCTGTTCCGCATGTTAATGCCGATGAGTTTGTGTGGTTGCTGCTGCGTGATGAGCTGAGCTTTATCCAAATTCAAAGCTTGAGTGCTGCGGGTGCACGTGTGATTGCGATGACGGCGATTGAAAATACGCAGGAGGCGCGTCGTGCGCTTGAAGCGGGTGCGAGTGGTTATGTGCATTATCTGGCGATTCCACAGGTGCTTGAGCAGGTTGCACAAGTAGTATCTGCCGGTGGTATGTGGTTGGGGGCGGATTTAATGCGGCAACTGGTGTTGGCGACGGCGCGTATCCTTCCCGCGACATCTGCTCCACAGGCGGATCTGTCGCTCCTTACCAGCCGCGAAAAGGCCGTTGCTGAATTAGTCGCAGCCGGTAAAAGCAATAAAGAAGTCGCGCGTGATCTGGACATTACCGAGCGCACGGTGAAAGCTCACCTCGGCTCCGCCTTTGAAAAGCTACAGGTGCGCGACCGCCTGCAATTGGTGCTCATGTTCTCCAATAAGTCTGGCGCTTAAAACATTTTTGTTGAAAATCCCCACTTTCTATTCATTATTCTTTTATAGCAGTAAAAAAACTCTGCTTATTGTCCTTTAGTCCAATGGCGCAATTTTCCTCAGTAACTAGACTCCACATCATCGCACTCACTCCGTGAGCTGCATCACATTTTTAAATGACGTGGAGTCATCTATGAGTAATGCCGTTGCCAAAGTTTCGTTTCTTCAAGGTCAAGCTTGGGCGAAAGCCCCCGATGGTACGTTGCGCGCCCTGACAGTGGGCAGTACGTTGAATGACGATGAAATTCTGGTAACGGCGCAGGGCGCCCGCGTTGAGTTGGATGTAGGTACCGGCGAACCGCTAGTGGTTAATGGCGGTGCTGAAGTTGGGATGAGTCGCGACTTTCTTGCCGATACAGCAACGGGCACAGATGAAGCCTTACTGAGCGATGCCAGTGTGCAAGAAGCACTGACGGTATTGGGGCAGGGCGGCGACTTGTTGGAAGAGTTGGAAGAAACGGCCGCGGGTAATACCGGGGGCGGTGGTGGTAGTGAAGGCCATGATTTTGTTCAGCTTACCCGTATTATTGAAAGCACCGATCCCCAGGCATTTGACTACTCATCTGCCTCCCAATCTGGCTCGGCACCGGTCGAGAACGACGCCGACTATATCAATCGCGCGCCTTTGGTGACCGATCAAGTTATCGCATCCAATGAAGATGAGCCAGTGACCGGCCAAATCATCGCCGATGATGTCGAAGGCGACGCTATAACCTTCACGATAGCTACGCCTCCTGCGAAT
>NZ_JBRFPI010000240.1:0-7087 GCF_053579595.1 Cellvibrio sp. | reverse complement strand
TTGATCAAAGAAGCGCACCTGTCCGCCCCCTGCATTTTTTGCAGCGTAGAGCGCGCGGTCAGCTGTATCCACCACTTGTTCCCAGGTCAAGGTATTGGGCACTTGCGGATAAAATGGATAAACCGCATAACCGATCGAACAGGTTTTTTGCAGCTGCTGTCCGTTGCCCAAATCAAATACGTAATGCGCGACCGCTTGGCGGATTCGCTCGGCCATTTCCGGTGCTTCTGCACGGGAACAAAAACGCGCGACAATTAAAAATTCTTCCCCGCCCCATCGCACAAGATAATCGGAATCGCGCAGCACTTCTTCCAACAGGCGGCTCAATTGCTCCAACACTTTATCGCCCGCACTGTGGCCGTAACTATCATTGACCCATTTGAAATAATCCACATCGAGCAACATAAAAATTAAATCGTGATCTTTGGGTAGCGGCCAATGGATTTCATCATCACCATTGGTTTGATTGGCGAACAACCAATTTTGGTATTCGCGCTCCACTAACGAAATATCGGATGGCATGGATTTACCCAGAAAGCGACGATTGTGCAAGCCAGTGAGCGGGTCAGACAAACTCGCCTCTTCCAACTTTTGGTACGCGCTTTGTAGTTCTTGTTGTGCCTGTTTCAAGCCTTCATTTTTTGCGCGCAACTCTTCAGTGCGTTCAGCCACTTTGCGATCCAAATACTGCGTCGCACTGTACAACTGCAAATGCATGTCAACGCGTGCCAGTAATTCTTCTTTGGAGATCGGTTTAATTAAATAGTCATTCGCGCCCACTTCAAAGCCCATCACCAAATCCTGAGTCTGGCTGCGTGCAGTGAGGAAAATAATTGGTAACTCATAGGTTCGATAAGACTCGCGCAAGCGTCTGCAGGTTTCATAGCCAGACATTTTCGGCATCATAATATCGAGCAGCACCAGATCAATATCGCCATGCTCTTCTACCAATGCGATAGCCTCTTCACCGCTGGCAGCTTCCGTGACACGGTAGTTGCGCAGCGCGAGATGGTTAACTAATACCAAGCGATTTACCGAATCATCGTCCACCACCAGTATGTGTCCCTGGAATGTCTTGCCAGTACGCGCCGCCCGGGATTCATTTAATTGCTGTGTGGGCGTTTCAACAAAATTAGCCGCTATTTCATGCGCAGTGTCGTCAACTGCAGACTGTGCAGGTAGTTCCAGCGACAGAGGCAAACTAAAACAGAATACCGAACCCTGACCGGCATTGGATTGAACACTAATGGTTCCACCATGCAGCTCTACCAATTGTTTGGTGATGGATAATCCCAAACCTGTCCCACCGTAGACACGTTCTGCACGGCCATCTACCTGCTGAAAAGGTTGAAAAATAGTTGTTAAGTGTTCTGCGGCTATGCCTATTCCACTGTCAGCAATTTGCACCAAAATTTGATCATCTTTTTCGTTTACCTCGGCATAAATATTAATGCTGCCCTCATGAGTAAACTTCACTGCGTTGCCGATGAGGTTGTGCAAAATTTGCAGCAGCCGATCTTCATCGGCATAGGCAGCCGGTAAATTTTCCGGCACGTGATTGTGTAAGGTGAGCGGCTTATCACCTATCAATGGACGTGAGAGGGTAATAACAATATCGACCAGCACACGCAAGTCCACCGCTTTTTTGTGCAATACCACACCCTGATTTTTTAATTTGGCGAAATCAAGAATATCGTCCACGAGCGCTGCAAGCCGTTTTCCGCTAGCCGCAATCAAGCGCAAACTGTAGCGCGTATGTGCAGGCAAAGGGCCATTTAATCCATCCAGCAACGACTCCGCCAATCCAATAATGCCGTTAAGTGGCGTGCGCAATTCGTGCGAGGTATTGGCAAGAAACTCATCTTTTAATTTATCAACCTGTTGCAGGCGGCGCACCAGCGAGCGCTCTTGCTCAACTTGTTGCTGCTCATAGCGTAACTTTAATTGTTGGATGCGCAAAAACCAGTAAAACAGCAAACAGGTTATCAGCAAGTAACCCAGATATGCCCACCAGGTCAACCAAAACGGTGGCGCAATATGGATCGCCAAACGCGCTTGTTTATCGCTCCACACTCCATCGTTATTACTCGCTTTGACTTCAAATACGTAGTAGCCCGGATCAAGGTTGGTGTAAGTGGCCGTGCGTTTTGTTCCAGCAAAAATCCAATCGCTGTCAAATCCGAGCAACCGATAGGCGTATTGGTTTTCCTCTGTCATTTGGAAGTTGAGTGCAGAAAATTCCAGCGTAACCACCGCGTCTTCATGCGAAAGCCTGATTTCATCGATATGGTTAATCGACGCAGTGAGGGGCGACCCCTTTGCGTTTACCATGACCGGTTTATTGAGAATGAGTAAATTGGTAAATACGATGGGCGGCGAATAATTATTGGTAGAAATTGCGGCAGGGTCAAACACGACAAAGCCTTTACTGTTACCAAAAAACAATTCACCAGAATTCATTACCACGGGTGAATTGCGGTTAAACAAATTGTCGTTTAAGCCGTGGCGCTTATCAAAATTGCGGAATTGTTTTTTATCAACACCAATGCGGGCAATACCTCTTTGGGTCCCTAACCACACGTAACCTTGCGGGTCTTCCACAATGCCGGCGACCACATCATCGGCAAGGCCATCGCGGCTGGTGTAGGCAGTGAATTTACCTGTGGTGCGATCAAACAAATTGATCCCGCCGCCGTCGGTGCCCACCCAAAAATTACCTCGGCTATCTTCATATATTGCAAAAACAAAATCCGCACTCAAACTGGTGGGGTCATTATCAATATGGCGATAACGCGTAAAGGTTTCGGTGGCAGGATCAAATAAAAATAAACCGCGAATACCGCCAACCCAAATACGTCCCTGCCGGTCTTGATAAACCACCCGGGCATAAAGTGCTTTGTCACCATCCAGGTGCTCAGACGGAGGCACAAAATAGCGAAAAGAATCAGTAGTAGGATCGTAGCGATTCAATCCCTCTTCGGTCGCAATCCAGATATACCCCTGCTGGTCGCGAATCACCGACCAGCCCTCGCGCCCGCGAATTGCATTGGCGCTGTCAGGGTTGGGCATATAATGGGTAAATTTACCGGTCGTTATATCCAGACGGTTAAGCCCGCCGGAATAGATGCCTAACCATATTTGTTTATTAGTGCCCAAGGCCATAGACAACACAGTGTTGCCGCCAATGCCAGAAGCATTTTCAGGATCATAAACATAACGCGTGAAGTGTTGAGTATTGGGCTCAAAATAATTCAACCCGTAGCCGGAGCCGATCCACAAATTTCCCTGCTCGTCCTTTAAGCCCGAGAGAACTCCGCCGCCAGTCACTGTATTAATATCATTGGGGCTATGACTGTAGTTGTGAAAAATCGAGGCCTGGCGATCAATCACATCAACACCTGAGGGAAAATAACCGAGCCAAATATCGCCTGCTGCATCCTCAAAGAGTGTGTTCACCACATAGTTGCCGGGCGATGCCTGATTGGTCTCGTCATAGGTAAAACGGGCAAAGGTCTGTGCGCCGGGTGCGCGGACATAAACGGCACTGCCATCACCCACCCATAGATTTTTTTGGCGATCTTCCAGCACCGCCATGACCATCGCGCTTTTTTCCTGGGTGTCGTGTTCAAGCGCGACAAATTGCTCGCGTTTGCCATCCAGCATAAACAGGCCCGCACCATAACTGCCCGCCCAGAGATTATTGGCAGAATCGACATAGAGTTCGCGAATATCCGCAGAGCCTAACCCCTGCGCGCGCTCGTAGCGGCGAATATCGCCAGTGGCAGGATTAAAGCGAGTGATGCCGCGATCCTGATGGCCAATCCACAAATTGCCCTGCTGGTCTTTAACGACGGCCCAGAGCAAACCATCGCCGGTGGTGGAGGCTTTATCTTGCAGAGAATGAAGCTGGAATTGGCTATTGCTGCGCGTAAAACTGTAGAGACCACCGCGAGTGGCCAGCCAAAAACGGCCATCATCAGTTTCTTCAATCGCTATAACGTCATCGGCACTGAGCAGTTCGGGGGTGCTGGCGACGCTATAGCGGGTAAAGCGGTTTAGCTTCGCATCGTAGCGATTAATCCCTTTACGGGTTGCAATCCACAGATTGCCATCGCGGTCGAGATAAATATCGTTGACGTAGTTATTGCTTAAACTGTGCTCATCTATATCGTCGCGGCGGTAAATAACCAGATTGTAACCGTCGTAACGTGCAAGGCCGTTGGCGCCACCAAACCACATAAAACCTTCTGAATCCTGCGCAACGGTGCTGATGTAGCCTATGGCAGCAACTTGATCCGGCAATATATGGCTGAAGGAGTAGTGTGGCGGCGGGCTATCCTGTGGACGCGGTGCGGTCTGGGCGAAAGCAAAAATCGGCACAAACAAACAGCTAATCAAAAACAATTTAAGCGGTAGGACAAGCGCCATCGCCAGCTCCAGAAGGATACTGATACAGGGGTGACAAACCATCGCCAGCTTAATTTATCTGGCGAACGCCAATTTTAGCAGCTATCCAGAGGGAGCGAAGGGAACAATGTAACAGTTGAACGCTCAAACAGGTTGGGCAATCTGCTTGAGCGCGTGAAAACCCTTATTTTAATTGATAGGCAGTGACAGAATTCTTTAAAAAGTTGGGCACAAATACCCGCTGGGTATTGGGGTCAAAACCAATATCGGCCGTATTGATTTTTTGGGCTTGGGAATCGATCAACAACTCAATCTTGCCGTTACTGTAAACGTAGTACACCAACCCTGCCCAACAGGAGACGATAAATTCACCGCGTTTGGTCATTTCGATACCATCAATTCCCTGGGCAAAACCCTTAGCCAGAGTCAGCGGCTTTTTATCTGGCCCCACCAATAATAATTCCGGGCCAGCACCCACAATCAAATTGGAACCAAACACTTTCAACCCATTCGCGCTGGTCATATTTTCCAGATACAGGCTTGGCTCGTCGTTTTCAATGCGATGGATTTTATTAGTGCGGGTATCGGACACAAACACTACACCGCTGGAATTCACGGTGACATCATTTAAAAAGACAGAACCCGCAATCGGAATTTTTTTAATTAGCGCCTGCTTTTTGACATCAATGACCACCAGCTCGGTAATATCGGCCACGTACAATCGGTTCTGGTAGATCGCCATCCCTTTAGGCGCATTCAGGCCTGTGAACCATTCCTTATCAATGACCTCCCCTTCAGTAGACAATTTGGCAATTCCGCCCTTGCCATCAACAGCATCACCTTGACCATCAATCAGGGAAACAAACAAGTAAGGTTCATCATTCCCCAATACGTAAAGCACTGATTCGGGGGTGGGCAAATCGGGAGTCAGCCACGCCTGCTCTAACTTGTGCTGCGCCAATGTGGGTAGTGCAAGGGGTATTAACAAGAGCAAGAGGCTCGGGAAGCTAAAGAGTCTGTTCATAGCGATACCTCATTATTTTATTGTTGTGATCTATTTTTTAATTGCCGACTGGGATCCCTGCACCAGTTTGACCCATCCTTAACTCTAGACCATGTTGCCACTGGGGATTTCCCCGCCGCAAAACTCTTTACAAAACCTTGCGCCACGGTTACGGCTCTTTACGCCACCGGAACAAATAAAATGCGGCGGCAGCGAAATCATTGCGCTTGGATAGCCTAAGCTCTACCCTAGCAACCAGCCCTGTAAGGGATAGCCTAACCGTCCGTTACCTACCACTCCATTGCCTGATAAGCCTAATAACCTATGAAAACCAGTGTCGATAAACACGCCCCCAAATCCAAAGCGACCATTAAAGATGTAGCCAAGTTGGCCGGAGTCTCCTTTAAGACCGTATCGCGTGTGATCAATAAAGAAGGAACCGTCGGCCAGGAGTTGCAAGACAAGGTAATGCAGGCAGTCAAGGCGCTGAATTACCAACCCAACTTATCAGCGCGCTTACTGCGCGGTGCAGCCTCGTCGATTGGTTTTATTTACGATAACCCCAATAGCAACTATGTGATCGATATGCAGAAGGGGATTTTGGGGGAGTGCCGTCGCCAGGGTTATGAATTGGTTATCCACCCCTGCAACTCCAAGGCCGATGACATTATTGATGAAGTGCTCAACATGGTGGATCGCAGCCAAGTGGGCGGACTGGTGTTAACACCGCCGATGTCGGAGATGCCGGAAGTATTATCGGCGCTGGGCAAACGCAAAATTCCGTTTGTGCGCATCCTGTCGGGCTCACAGGCGCCGGATAAAAAAGGCCCCTGCATTTTTATCGACGACCGCACCGCCGCGTACAAAATTACCCAATACCTGATCGATCTCGGCCACAAAGCCATCGCCTTCTTGGGCGGTGAAGAAGCGCATAAATCCAGCGGTGAACGTTTGGAAGGTTACAAGGCCGCACTCAAAGCCAATAAAATTACGCTCGATAAAAAATTAATCCTGCCCGGAGAATACTCGTTTGAATCCGGGGTAAAACGCACGCGCCAATTGCTCTCGTCCAATTTAAAACCAACCGCTGTGTTCGCCTGTAATGATGAAATCGCGGCCGGTACTTTGTTTGCGGCGCGCATTCAAGGCGTGGATGTGCCGCAACAATTATCCATTGTCGGCTTTGAAGATAGCCCCTTCTCCCGCCAAGCCTGGCCAAATTTAACCACCGCGCAACAGCCCAACACCACCATCGCCGAGCGCGCCACCGGATTGTTAATTGATACCATTCGCGCGCATCGCGATGTAGAGAGCGAAGGTTTTTATCCGCAATTAATTGTGCGTGACTCGACTTGCCCGGCCCCATCCAAACGTTAAATAACAACAGCGCCCAATAAAAAAGGCCGACTTGAAAACAAGTCGGCCTTTTGGTTTTTTAACAGCGACAATAAAAATTACGCGCGACCCAGCCGCTCAAGCAACTTTTGGTTTTCCATTTCGATGTGCTTGTAGAAATCCACATCTGCTAATTGCGAAGCAGCAGCCTCATCAATCACCAATACAACATGTTCATGCATTTGCAAGGCAGATGCGGGGCACGCTGCTGTTAATGGGCCTTCTACCGTTGCTTTAATCGCTTCGGCTTTATTTTCACCTGTCGCTAACAGCACCACTTTT
>NZ_JBRFPI010000239.1:0-7097 GCF_053579595.1 Cellvibrio sp. | reverse complement strand
CAGGTTTCCGGAACCAGGTTCGGCACGGCCATCGGGTCAACACCCTTGGCGACCAACAAAAAATCTGGGCAATCCTTGGTATAGAAACCAAGCAAGAAGATGGCACCAGTGAAGGATATTTATATTCACCCGATGTGTACCCGATTAATTTTGCACTGGACCGCCAGATCGATAGCGCCTTTATCAATCTAAACACCTATGCAACTGAAGCCTGGTTAGTTCAAGCCAGTATTCGCCGCGATGATACTGACGGTTTTGATGCAAATGACAGTGGCCAAATCGGTACCAAATTTACACTAAACAATAACTGGACGTTATTTGCTAATTGGGGTGAAGGCTTTAAATTGCCGAGCTTTTTTGCACTCGGCCACCCACTGGTTGGCAATCCTGATTTAAAACCAGAAACAGTAGCCACACGCGATGCAGGTTTTGAATTTAATAAAAATTCATTTAACGCACGAGTCAGCTATTTTGACCATCACTATCGCAACTTGATTGATTTTGATTCTGAAACATTTAAAAACGTCAACCGCTCGCGCGTCGAAACTAGCGGTGTTGAATCTGAATTTAATTGGCAAGTACAACAAAACCTCAGCTTACGCGCACATGCCAGCTACACCGATATCGATATGATTTCTTCTAACAATCATTTGCTCGGCCGCCCACAAGTAACCTACGGCACATCCGTTAACTATCAATTAAATGATGCGTGGAGTTTCAATGCGCAGTATATGCGTGTAGATGAACGCTTCGCCGTGAGCCGCTATACCGGCACCGATGTTGAGCAAACACTGGCACCCTACAACCGTTTTGATGCAAGCGTACACTGGCAACTCAATGCGCAAACCCGGCTGGGTTTAACGTTGGAAAACCTTGCAGATGAAGACTACTACACCGACATAGGTTTTCCCGCATCAGGGCAGCTCGCCAAATTGAACCTGCGCCTAAACTTTTAGGTTTTAAGCCACATAAACAAAAACGCCCAAGTACTGTTCTTGGGCGCTTTCATTTGTAGGTTGTACACGCCTCGCAAGATGAGCTTAAGAGCAGGTATCCCCTTCGGTCATGTCAGGGACCCCTTTCGCTTCAGATCAGCGCTATCCAAAACACCTCATCCCGCCGCTCAAATTTCAGTCGAAAAAATTTACATCGCCCCTTAAACATCCTCCTTAACAATACACTAACCATTTGTTTTTAATAGTAAAAAATCACATGGCACACATTATGCTGCTAGCCTCGTGGCTTAGGCTATTTTTAACTCACTCATTTTGGCTAAAGTAAAAAGGACGACTAACATGAAACTTATCAAGATCGCAGCTGCGGCGCTCATTACATTGAGCTCATTCGCAGCACAAGCAGGACTGATGTACATTGATGGGGGCGCCAACTTCCCGGTACCCACAAACAATTACTTCAAAAACGTGCTTAATCCACAGACCTACAACATCGGCGGCAACCTCAAAGCCAACCAGACAGAGTCCCTGTTTTTGAGCTTTGAATTTCTAGGTAAAGAAGCTGGCTGGACCAACACTTTCACATCTGAAGGCAATACCATCACCACCAGTGGTGGCTCCTTCTCATACAGCAAAGCTTACACCCTGGGTGAATTGATCCAATTTACCTTCAAAACTGGCGGTGCCGTTGTACCTAACACTGTAGCCAACGGCAATAACAATGACGGCGAACAACTCGTATCATTTGCTATTGCATTGGACACTGAGTTTAACGGCGTTATGTATGATGCCATTCTGTTCTTTGATGACACAGGCGGCTACAAAGATGACGACAACCACGACGACTTGGTAATCGGCATCAAGGCAAGCGTTCCAGAATCATCAACTTTTGTATTGATGTTGATGGGCTTGGCTGGCTTGTTTGCGGCGCGTCGATTGAAGGCTTAATTTAGGCCCAAGCTAAAATAAACCCGGCTTTATGCCGGGTTTATTTTTACTAATCAAAAAAAATTAGCTACTGACCAATGAAGGTATTAATTGTAAGCCGCCCTGTACGCGGGTTAGAGTCGAACAGAAAGTCAGGTGATATATTGCCAGAATGTAAACTAGTGCAGCGATAAATAATCATGCGATTGAAAACAGCCTCGTAAGAAGCTATTTGCTCAAACAACTGATTACTGCCATTCATATAACACTGAGGATAGGCAGTTTTATTTAGCCCATTTTTCAGCTCTTCAATATAAGTCGCCGACCGACTGCTATCAACAAACTCAAATCCGGTATCCCTATGGCGATAGAGCGAAGTTCCGCCTTTATCGCTGCCACATAAATAATGTACTGCTGCCAACTCAGAAGATATCAACGAATCATAATGAGGCATACATTGCGGCAACTTTAATTGTTCAGGTGCAGTTAGCACCATCGAATAATCCGCTTTGACATGCTTAACCATCGAATCATCAATGACGAACGTTGAATGGATAACATCTCTTAAATAGTAATGAATTAGCTGAATATAATTTTCCGGTGTAGAGGCACGCAAACCTGGGTACAGAGCATCAACCTTATTTAGCTTTATGTAACGCGCACAAAATTCCACTAAATAATGTGGATCACTTAAAAAATTATCAACCACAAGAACAGGTTGTTGTTCATTTCCTACGTAATCCACACGATAGTCAAAGTCAGGGTGTAACTGCATAGCGGGATTATCTCGTTATTGCCAACTGTTTTTTCACTTCGCCATGTCTGCGGAGCAATGCTCCGCAATATATTGGGCATGAGCAGGCAAGTAATCCACTGCAGTATCGAGAACTCGCTTAATGTGAGTCATACGCCTGGTAAACTCAGCATCAGGTACAACATCTACAAGTGGATGGTAACCCTTGGGATATAGCCCTTGACCCAACATGACCTCTACCCAACTAATCTCATTAAACAACTCAGAGTTAAAACGATGCACATGTGCATTTTCTTTAAACACTTCCATTTTTTGAGCCAAACTATCCGGAACTGACATTCCCCTGCAATAGTTCCAAAACTCGGAATCACTTCTGTTAGTCACTTTATAATGCAATATCAAAAAGTCGCGAATCCGTTCATATTCAAAACCGACCTGCTCATTATAAATATCTATCTCTACCTGACTGATTGTTTTTCTTGGAAACACAGACATTATTCTTGCTATAGCGCTCTGCACTAAATGAATACTGGTTGATTCAAGTGGCTCCATAAAACCGGATGACAACCCAATCGCCACACAGTTTTTATGCCAGAATTGTTTGCGACGCCCAGTAACAAACTTTATTAACTTTGGTTCAGCCAGAGTCTCGCCTTGAATATTATTTAGCAGTAAATCTCTTGCTGAATCTACATCAGTAAAACGACGGGAAAAAACGTGTCCATTGCCTGTTCTATGCTGCAAAGGAATGCGCCATTGCCAACCCGCTGTATGCGCAGTTGCTCTTGTGTAAGACGGCAAAGGATCAAGCTTTTGGCTAGGCACTGCCCACGCAGTATCGCACGGCAGCCAATGCGACCAATCCTCATATTCAACATTCAATGCTTTTCCAATCAACAGCGCATGTAGCCCCGAGCAATCAATAAAAAAATCACCGTTAACTTCTTGGCCGTTTTCTAAACTAACCGTTTTAATGTAACCAGAATCCTCATCAAGATTCACATTCGAGATTCGACCTTCAATACGCTGTACACCCAGTTTTTCTGAAAACTCTCTCAAGTATTTTGCATACAATCCAGCGTCAAAGTGATAAGCGTAGGCAATATTAGATAGCGGGGAATTACCCGCATCAATTGATCGCATAAACTTGTTTTTTTGGGAGGCCAACGAATTAAAACAATATTCACCAATATCAGCTGAACCACCCTGTTTATTCAATTTTAACCAATAGTGATAAAATGGTATTGAGTCCATATCATTACCCACACCACCAAAAGCATGGATATAGCTCTCTCCGATCGTCCCCCAGTTTACGAATTCAATACCTAATTTAAATGAACCTTGCGTTTTCCGAATAAAATCGTTTTCGTCAATATTCAGGGATTGATTAAAAACTTGAATTTGCGGAATGGTGGCTTCGCCTACACCAATCGTCCCAATATCATCAGATTCGACCAGAACCACTTCACAGAATTGATTTTTAAAGAATTTTGAAAATGCTGCTGCGGCCATCCAGCCCGCAGTCCCACCACCAACGATAACTATTTTTTTTATATTATCTAATGCATTAATCCCACTCATAATTCATCTCTTATAGACTAATTAACCAAAGGAGTTAGCGGCAAATTTTTCATTACCGAAGCTTCAACCTTGCCAATATGTTCTTTAATGGTTTTCTCATCGATAAAGGAAACCATAGGCTCTGTACCATCAAACTTAAATCCCAAACCCAACAAAAGCCATACCTGCCACTCAGTTTTAAAAAATTCATTTTCCAGCACTGGATACCTACCGCGACAACCAAATAGACTCGCCTTGTAACTGGCAGAACTTGTCAGAGGGATTGCTGAATTTTTCAGATTACTTTTGGCAAACAAAGCATTTAAGCTCAGCTGGGTAATGTCGCGCAGGTTTTCCAAGGAGCCTCTGAATGCTTTATTAAATTCATCAACAACCGAACAATCATCGGATGGCGACGGAAAATATCGCAATAGAAGTTTCAACACTATCAAATTCAGATCAATAGCTGAAAACAGAGGTGAATGCACATTTGCCATGGCAGGGCCAAAATTTAAACATCGGGAAGCTCTTGGCGCTTTGTGTACATATACATCACCCGAATCCCGATCCATGAAACGATAAACATTTAAAACCGCAAGATTGCGATGAGACACCTCACAGACCCAAGATGTTTCATCCAATGCTTTCACTTTATTAACCAAAGCAGAAAGAGCATTATTTTTTTTGGCTTGCGATTTCAGTTCAAGTGGCATACTCGCAAACCAACTTTCCACTCCATGCTCCCCAATCATCAACCCCGGAACAGTATTAATCAAATAGTCACACTTATAGGGGACATTTAACTCACCTAATACATACTCCCCATCGTCATATCCAATCCGGGATATTTTTTCTTCGCTGACTTCTACTCCTAACCTTAAGGACATTGTCTTCAGAAACTGAAGGAATGCCTCCGTCTCGAATGACCATGATGACTCATAGGTTGAAAATATTGACTGGAAATTTTGTGTTGGCTTTTGAAATCTTCCAGCCAAAACAGAAGCAGCAGCAATTGATAATTTATTTAAATCAACAGGATAGTTTTGTTGCATATATCTCATCACTATCTGATGAAACTCAACAGCTCCAATCGGAGCACCATACTGCCCCCACACGTGAATAAAGGGGGCTTGGTCATCAAAAAGATATGCAGTACCTAATTTAGGGTGAAGACTGGCCGAATCCACCAATGCTTCGCGTAAAATCTCTATGGCTTTAAAAAATTCATTAATTAAAGGCAGGGGAGATTGCAAATCTGCGGTAGCTTCAGGCTCCACACCAACGTACAAGGTTATTTTTGTATCGGTATGTTGTAGTTGTTTTGCCATAAAAGCACATATCATCCATGCAGATAGACCGTTTCCCACAATAGCGATTTTTTCGAAGTTATTCATCGTCTAACCCCATATAAACTCATCCGAGAAGCCGGGGGGCGAGCGTCTGTTTTATTTTTAAGTGTCTCAATCTGACTAACAATGCGATTTAGGTGCATTGGCATTTCCTTTACCAGCGCTATTGCCTCTTGAATACTTTTAGGCGTAAGCCTCGAATCCATATTTGCCGGAAATAATCCTTGCCCGAAATAAACCGCCAGCCAACTAGGTGGCATAAACAACCCTGCGTCATACTCTACAATTTGAGCTGTTGCTTTAAAAACATCAATTTTTCCTTGAAGCGTGTCAGGCAGAGGCATATTTGCACAATATTGCCAAAACTCTTCCTTCCGCTGATTCAACGCATAGTGAAGGATTATGAAATCCCGGACTTTTAAATATTCATTTTCCATCTGCCTGTTAAATTCTTTTTCTTCTAGCAAACAGTTTTTAGAATCTGTTGGCAGCAGCTCCAAAATCTTCAATATAGCTACTTCAACAAGATATATACTTGTTGACTCAAGAGGCTCCAGGAATCCACAAGCCAAACCGACTGCAATACAATTTTTTTCCCAGGTTTTTTCTCGAACACCAGCCTCAAACCTGATAGAGATAGGGTCTTTTTTCATCTCACCTGACAAGTTACTTTTTAGCTCATCAAGAGCATCTGCTCGGCTGGTGAAATCCGATGAAAAAACATGTCCATTTCCAATCCGGTGCTGCAGAGGAATTTTCCAACACCAACCCGCTTTTTTTGCAGATGAATGCGTATACGGCTGCTGTAATAAATTACCCTCTGTTGGAACAGCAAGAGCAGAATCACAGGGCAGCCATTTTTTCCAACTGTGAAACTTAATATCCAATTCCTGCCCGAGCAGCCTTGATCGAAACCCGCTGCAATCTATAAATAGATCGCCCTCTATACATTCCCCTGACGCCAAGGTTAAAGACTCTATAAAACCCGATTCAGTATTCTTTGCCACCGAAACAACTTCGCCCTCTATTCTCGTCACACGCCCTTCGGAGTAGGATCTGAGAAATTTTGCGTAGGCCGTTGCATCTATGTGATAGGCGTAGGAAAAAGTAGATAACACATCATCGGGATCTGAAGATGGATAGGTGAATTTTTTTTCGCGCGCCAACACATTGGCCATAGAAAACGAATCAAATGAGGCAATATCGATGCCCGCGTTTTTGGCACCCAACCAATAATGATGAAAACCAACTCCCTTAATCGGAAAACCATGATCGCCAAAGGGATGATAATAATCACTGTCTGAACTGCCCCACCCGCTAAAGCGAATGCCTAATTTATAAGTGGCGTTAACGGCCTGCATAAAGGCCGACTCTTCTATGCCGAGCATATCGTTGAATGCTCTTATGTGGGGAATAGTTGCCTCGCCCACTCCCACAGTGCCAATGGCATCAGATTCGATTAAAACTATTTGTACACTCTCTGAGCCGAGAAACCGTGCAAAAGCCGCTGCAGTCATCCAGCCTGCGGTCCCACCTCCTAGAATGACATATTTT
>NZ_JBRFPI010000238.1:0-7135 GCF_053579595.1 Cellvibrio sp. | reverse complement strand
CAGTACGGATGCCACCAGACACATAATCAATGTGACTGCGATGGTATATTTTGCTGTTTGTTGGTTAGCCACGCGCCAGTCTCCGTTTAATGTTGGATTGAACGACGAAGTAGTCGATGGTAGGGGCAAACATGTTCGCAAACAAAATTGCCAACATCATGCCTTCTGGATAAGCCGGGTTAACCACACGAATCGTGATTACCATAAAGCCAATCAATCCACCGAAAATCCACTTACCTGCATTTGTCATAGAGGCGGACACAGGATCAGTTGCCATAAAGAACAAGCCAAAGGCAAAACCACCCAGAACAAAGTGCCACCAGAACGGCATTTGGAACATTGGGTTTTTGCTATCCGCACCCAACCAGTTGTAGAGCAGCACAGTCAACACGGTACCGATTAACACGCCGAGCACGATGCGAGTAGAGGCAATACCCATCACCAACAGAGCGATACCCCCAATCATCAATGCCAATACAGAGGTTTCGCCGATAGAACCTTGCTCGAAACCAAGAAACGCGTCCATCCAGGTAATGTGACCAGCCAATGCATCCATACCATTTTGTGCAGCAATAGAGAGTGAGGTCGCACCTGTGTATCCATCAACCGCAGTCCAGACTGCATCACCCGACATTTCTGCAGGGTAGGCAAAGAACAGGAAAGCACGACCAGTGAGTGCAGGGTTGAGGAAGTTTTTACCAGTACCACCAAAAACTTCTTTACCAATCACTACACCGAAGCTGATCCCCAACGCCGCTTGCCACAAAGGCAGATCTGGTGGGCAGGTCAAGGCGAACAGGATGGAGGTTACGAAGAAACCTTCGTTGACTTCATGGCCGCGAACCATCGCAAACCATACTTCCCAAATACCGCCCACGATAAATACGGTGGCATATATAGGAAGGAAGTAGGCAGCGCCGAGCACAAGGTTGTCCCAAATGCTGTCGGGATTATGTCCGGCAAACATCGCTGTCAAAGCGCCGTGCCAGTTATCGATACCGGTTGCACCGGTTGCAGCAAGAATGGTGTTTGCCTGCAAACCCACGTTATACATACCGAAAAACATTGCTGGGAATGCGCAAAGCCATACGGTGATCATAATGCGCTTCAAATCTACGCCATCGCGGACGTGAGCAGTGGATTTGGTTACATCTGCAGGTTTATAGAAAATGGTGTCTGCTGCTTCATAAAGTGCATACCATTTTTCGTACTTGCCGCCTTTATGGAAATGCGGCTCCATACTGTCGAGTATCTTTCGCAGACTCATCAATTAGCCCTCCTGCTCAATACGGGTAAGGTTGTTGCGCAGAATCGGGCCGTATTCGTATTTGCCCGGGCACACAAAGGTACACAGTGCTAAATCGTCTTCGTCCAACTCAAGGCAACCCAATTTTTGTGCCATTTCGGTGTCGCCCACAATTAATGAACGCAGCAATTGTGTCGGCAGGATATCTAACGGCATGACCTTCTCATAAGAGCCTACCGGTACCATGGCGCGCTCGGAGCCATTGGTAGAGGTGGTGAAGTTAAAGGCTTTAGAGGGGAGCAATTTCGATAAATAAATTCCCAATACCGAGAACTTATTAGTACCCGCGCGCAGGTAGTGAAGCATTTCGCGTTCACGACCTTCGAGCAACACGCTGACTTGATTGTGGAAGCGACCAAGGAAGCTCAGGTTGCCATGAGAACGACGACCACCGAATACCGAACCTGAAATTACGCGGTTTTCACCGGCTTTGGTTTGACCTTGAGTCAACTCAACCAGATTGGCACCAATGCGAGTGCGCACCAAACGCGGACGCTCTATCTGTGGGCCAGCCAGCGCAACAACACGCTCAACATTCATTTTACCGGTAGTGAACAACTCACCTACCGCAATCACGTCTTGATAACCGATAGTCCACACAGTTTTGTGTGCATTGACCGGATCAAGGAAATGAATGTGGGTTCCAGGGTTGCCTGCAGGATGAACACCAGCAAAAGTCTCAGTGACAATATTGCTGCCCTGCCCTTTAGGAAGATCTACACCCTCCGCCTGGCAGACAAATACTTTGCCTTCCGTCAAACGCGCCAACACCGTCAAGCCATTCGCAAAAGCATCTTTTTTACCCGCAATGATAACTTGTGGGTTAGCTGCCAATGGATTGGTATCAATAGCCTGAACAAAAATCGAGCTTGGTTTTGAATCCAACGCAGGAGCCTTGCTGTAAGGGCGGGTGCGCAACGCAGTCCACAGACCGGATTGCACCAAATTTTGCTGAACACTTTCACGTGACAAACCAGCTAAATCAGCTGCTGGATATTTGGCAAACTCGATAGCATCATTACCATCCACATCAATCACAATTGAGTGGAATACGCGCTGGTCGCCGCGATTAATCGCGCTTACCGTACCTGATGCAGGAGCAGTGTAAATAACACCGGGAGTCTTTTTATCAGAAAATAATTCCTGACCGAGTTTGACTTTATCACCAACCTGTACCGCCATAGTGGGCTTCATACCATGGTAATCAAACCCGATTAAAGCTACCTGGCGAACCTGCGGGCCATCTTCAATAGATTGATTGGGGCTGCCGGTAATGGGCAAATCCAATCCTCGACGAATCTTTATCATACGTCTCTGCCTAGTCGTTCGTGTGGATGTAGACCTGGTAACCCAGGCCGTGAGGATGCAGCAAGCGATAAACCAACTGCCATTAACCAGTTACATCCTGGCGGGAACTGGATAAGACTTTGTGGAGGAAGTGCTTGAGCTGCGAGCGCACCAGAGCTTATTTACGATGCAAATAAACCGCTGGAGCATAGGGCGAGTAACTTTCAGCCAATTTCTGTATCAACATCTGCCCCACAAAGCGCAAAGAACACACAAGAGATTGATTTATGAGAAGTTTTAGTTAGCCCCGATAAAACCCGCGAATTATAAACGCCACCCCGACCAAGCACCATAGCAATGCATTGATTTGATGCAGGTTTTACTCGAGATTTCATTGAATTCGATTTCTTTTTACGCGTATTTCGCATCAGCAAAAGCACCAATGAAAACACTTCTCATTAAGCTGCCGCATAGATTAAGCCTAGCAGTAAATATTTTTGATTTTTTTATTTGTGTAATGGTCACCCAAGAAACCACTTAACAAAGGTAAAATGCGTCCACCATTGGATGCGTGATTAATAAACGATTTATGACCCAACAGCTCCCAAGTAATCCTCCCATCTCTAACAAACCCGGCAACCGTCACTATTGGAGTCAGCTTTTCGGAAGCGCCCAAGCGCTCACCATTGTGAATGCTGCCCGGGCTTATCAAGGCCTGAGTTTGGTGGTCACAGCCGACACAAGTGCCGCCATTCGCATGGAGGGCGAGCTATCGTTTTTCGCAAAAGGGCAAAACCCACTACCGGTATTGCATTTGGCCGATTGGGAGACCCTGCCCTACGATACGATTTCGCCGCATCAAGACATTATCTCCGAGCGCCTCAGCACGCTCTATAAATTGCCCAGCGTAAAACAAGGCATTCTCGTAGTTCCGGTAACTACATTGTTGCAGCGACTCATGCCGCAATCCTATTTAGTCGGCAATAGCCTTATGGTTTCCGTCGGCGAAAAACTGAACGCTAATCAACTGCGCCAAAATCTTGAGCGCGCCGGTTATCACTGTGTAGATACTGTTTACGAACACGGCGAATTTGCAGTGCGCGGTTCGCTCATGGATATTTTCCCCATGGGCAGCGAGCTACCTTATCGCATCGATTTGTTTGATGATGAAATTGAAAGTCTGCGCACGTTTGATCCGGAAAACCAACTCACCATCGACAAGGTCGATACAATCCAATTACTGCCCGCCAAAGAATTCCCACTTAACAAAGCGGGGATCACCTTATTTAAACAAAAATGGTTGGAACGCTTTGATGTCAACCACAAAGCCTGTCCGGTATTTCAGGATGTGAGCGCGGGCATATCGCCCCCCGGTATCGAATATTATTTGCCGTTATTTTTTGATGCTTGCAGCACGCTGTTTGATTACCTGCCCGCCAACACCCAAATTTATGCGCTGGGCGATATCGAAAAATCCGCCGAAAGCTTTTGGCTGGAATTATTGCGCCGTTACGAAAGCCGCCGGGTAGATCCTTTGCGTCCACTGCTGGCGCCACGCGATATTTATCTCGCTATCGATGAATTTTTTGGCAACCTGAAGAATTATTCCCGCACCTTTGTCGAATCAGCAACATTGGAAGAAAAAGCGGGTAATTATAACTTTGCCACTGCTGCCACCCCGTCACTGCCTATTCGCGCGCAAGCGGATAACCCACTTGCTGCAATACAAGCGTTTTTGATGGAGTTTGATGGCAAGGTATTATTTTGCGCAGAATCCGCAGGCCGCCGCGAAACCTTGCTGGAATTATTAGGCCGCATCCGCATTCGCCCCATGACGGTGGATAGTTGGAACGAATTTCTCGCTCACAGTCAAAAACTGGCGATAACAGTTGCGCCACTTGAGCAGGGCTTATTACAAACCAAGCCTAAAATTGCGCTGATTTCTGAATCGCAATTGTTTGGTGAGCGCATCCAACAACAGCGCCGCCGTAAACAGACGCAAGACAACGCCGATCTGATTGTTAAAAATCTGACTGAATTAAAAATCGGCGCATCGGTAGTTCATATTGACCACGGTGTCGGTCGCTATCGTGGTTTGGAAACTATCACCATCGACAACCAAACCAACGAATTTTTAACGCTGGAATATGCCGACGAAGCCAAGCTTTATGTACCGGTGACGAGCTTGCATTTAATCAGCCGTTACGGTGGCGCAGAAGATGATTTAGCGCCGCTGCATAAACTCGGCAGTGAGTCATGGCAAAAAGCGCGCCGCAAAGCCGCCGAGCAAATCCGCGATACCGCAGCCGAGTTACTGGAAGTCTACGCACGTCGCGCAGCACGAAAAGGCCACAAATTTCCTGACCCCAAAATTGCGTACGAAGCCTTCTCTGCCAGTTTTCCATTTGAGGAAACCGCAGATCAACAGCGGGCAATTGAAGCTGTCATGGAAGATATGCTCTCATCCAAGCCTATGGATCGCCTTGTGTGCGGCGATGTAGGCTTTGGCAAAACCGAAGTTGCCATGCGCGCCGCTTTTATTGCCAGCCATAGCGGCAAACAAGTCGCGATTCTTGCGCCCACCACCTTGCTTGCCCAACAGCATTATGAATCTTTAAAAGATCGCTTTGCAGATTGGCCAATCACCGTCGAAGTATTGTCGCGCTTCCGTACCACTAAAGAAGTGAATCAAGTTTTGGAGCGCTTGGCGGAAGGCAAGGTCGATATCGTTGTCGGCACGCATAAACTCTTATCGCCCGATATTAAATTTAAAGATCTGGGTTTATTGATTATCGATGAAGAACATCGTTTTGGTGTAAGACAAAAGGACCAGATCAAAGCCCTGCGCGCGGAGATCGATATTCTTACGCTCACCGCCACACCAATTCCGCGCACACTCAATATGTCGATGGCAGGCATTCGCGATTTATCGATTATCGCTACGCCACCTGCACGCCGTTTATCGGTAAAAACATTTGTGCGCACCTATGACGAAGCCGTTATCAAAGAAGCGATACTGCGTGAAATTCTGCGCGGTGGGCAGGTGTATTATCTGCACAACGAAGTGGACACCATCGAGAAAGTCGCGCGCGAGTTGCAGGAATTAATTCCCGAGGCGCGTATTGGCATTGGCCACGGCCAAATGCGCGAGCGCGATCTTGAACGGGTGATGTCGGATTTTTATCATAAACGTTTCAACATTATGGTGTGCACCACCATTATTGAAACAGGTATCGATATCCCCAGCGCCAACACAATTATTATTAACCGCGCCGATAAATTTGGCTTGGCACAATTGCATCAATTGCGCGGCCGTGTTGGCCGTTCACATCACCAGGCCTATGCCTATTTATTAACGCCGGATCGCCGCTCGATGACCGACGATGCGCAAAAACGCCTCGAAGCCATTAGCGCTGCAGAAGATTTAGGTGCAGGTTTTACTCTGGCAACTTACGATATGGAAATTCGCGGCGCCGGTGAATTATTGGGCGACGAACAAAGCGGTCAAATTCAAACGATTGGCTTTTCACTTTATATGGATATGCTGGACCGCGCGGTAAAAGCAATTCGCCAAGGCAAGCAAGCCGATCTTGAAAAAGCGCTGAGCGAAGCGATTGAAATTAATTTGCGCATCCCGGCGTTGATTCCTGCCGATTATTTACCCGATGTTCACACACGGCTGGTGATGTACAAACGTTTGGCCAATGCCGATAGCGAGGAAGCCCTGCGCGACTTGCAAGTTGAGATGATCAACCGCTTTGGCATGCTGCCTGAGCAAATTAAAAATTTGTTCCGCGTTACGCAAATCAAAATTACCGCTGAAACCATTGGTATCACCAAACTGGAAGCTAATGCACGCGGTGGAAAAATTGAATTCTCCAGCGATACGCGGGTAGATCCACTCAAAATAGTAAAATTGGTACAAAGCCAACCACGCATCTACAAACTGGAAGGCGCGAACCAACTGAAATTCACTATGGATTTGGAGGCGACTGAAAAACGCATCCAAACCGTTGTCGATTTATTAGATCACTTGATGACCGGCAAATAATGCTGATCATTATCAACTCCTGGTGGAATTAATTTATGGTTTATAAATCAATAAAACTGCTGCCAATAAAACACCTGCAGACATTACGGGGTATTACGGTCGCGCTCACTAGTGTTTTAGTAGCTTCATTGGCTCATGCACAAACAAAAACCCACGAAGGCTGGTATCAGGTAGAGATGATTGTTGTCGCGCGAAAAGATGATACTGGCCAGGAGCACTGGCCAACAAATATCAAACTGCGCTATCCCGGTGATTGGGTCGAATTGAAAGATCCCAATGCAACCAAGGTGGACAGCACTACAGATAACAGTGCATCTTCAGTTGCATCCACAGTGGATCTGTCCAAAGAAGCATTTTATTTATTACCTGAGAGTGAACGCCAATTAAATACGCAAGCACAGAAGCTACAACGAAACCCACGTTTTGAAGTTCTGTTTCACAACGCTTGGCGGCAGGTTATTACCAATAAAAAAGAATCCAAAGCCATTCTT
>NZ_JBRFPI010000237.1:0-7188 GCF_053579595.1 Cellvibrio sp. | reverse complement strand
CAAAATAGTGGGCTTCAATGCGCGCTAGTGAGAGTGCGCGATGTGGCTCGGTAAAGGAATCCACAACATCCTGGCAGGGTTTGAGGGTAGCGGTGCGCCCTTCCCAGCCCGACCAGATTTTTGCCGCAGTCATTTGCTGGATTTGGTTGTCGCCGATTAGTTGGCGATAGTAAGCGCCAATCATATCGCTGCGTTCCGCTTCGGGAATTTGCGCAACAAAATCATCCCAATAATCAGGGAACAAGCGGCTGGCACCCTCCTGATAAAACCAGAGCAGGTCTTCGCGGCGACAGAGGAAAATGCCGCGCAAAATTAAACCCAGCACTCGCTCGGGATAGGTTTGGGCGTAGACCAGGCTAAGCGTTGAACCCCATGAGCCGCCGAACAACACCCATTTATCGATGCCGAGTGTAGTGCGGATCACTTCAATATCCTCCACCAGTTTTTGCGTGGTGTTGCCTTCCAGTTCCGCATGTGGGCGCGAACGGCCTGCGCCGCGTTGGTCAAACAGAACAATGCGATAGACTTCCGGATCAAAAAAGCGGCGGTCATACTTGCCGCAACCTGCGCCCGGTCCCCCGTGGACAAACAGCACGGGGATACCATCTGGATTGCCGGATTCATCGACATACAATTCGTGGGGAGGCTCTACGGCAATTTGGTGACGCTGGTAGGGTTTTATCTCGGGATAAAAAATCTGCATAAACTCGCCTTGTTCGGGTCAATCACATGGGGATACGCGCGCTATAACGTCCAATAAAGGTAGCACAGCAACTCTCGTAAGCGATCACTTTTTGCGACGAAAAACAGACCTTTAGCACAAATTGGCCGGCAATTAGGGCGCACATGATGATAGGCCGTTTAACATTTAATCGCTTACTGACATAAACTGTCAGGGATGCTGACTAGCATAGCCCATTCCCATCCTTGATCCCGAGTCTTTTATGCATCGCGCCGAACGTCTGTTTCAACTCACCACCCTGTTGCGCAACCGTCGCACCGTGCTCACCGCCAAGCAAATGAGCGAACACCTGCGCGTTTCCGAGCGCACCATTTACCGCGATATCCAATCGCTCAGTTTGTCCGGCGTGCCAATTGAGGGGGAGGCGGGCGTGGGCTATCGCCTGTCGCACCGTTATCAGTTGCCGCCCCTGATGTTTGACCGCGAAGAGGTCGAGGCGCTGCTGCTCGGTGCGCGTATGGTCAGCAGCTGGGGCGATACCGATATGGCGATCCACGCTAATCAGGCGATCCAGAAAATTCTCTCCGTATTACCCGATCATTTGCGCCACAGCGATGAGAGCTTGCCGCTGCTGGTGCCCAATATGGAAGAGGTGCAAAAGTATTACACCGCCCACAGCCAACCGATGCGTGAGGCGATCCGTTTGCGCCAGCGGGTAGCGATCGATTACGTGCGCGCCGATGAACAACACAGCTCGCGCACCATTGAACCACTTGGGATGATTTTTTGGGGTAAGGTGTGGACGCTGGTGGCCTGGTGTCATCTGCGCGACGACTATCGCACCTTCCGCTTGGACCGTATTCAGTCGATTGTGGTGACCGATGAAAAATTTGATACCAGCGATAGCAAAAGTCTCAAACATTTTCTGCACCTTATGAAAGAAAAATACGCGCAGGAGCCGGAAGCAACTGCGCCGCACTAATGTTAACCTGCTTAACAAACCTTGAATTGCCCTTGCACAACCGCCTTGTTACCCTGAGCCAACTTCTCAGGAGATCAATATGAAACTTCGCACGCTCAGTCTCGTTTTGTGTATCGCCGCAATCACACCCTTTGCAAACGCAAAAACACTTTCAGTAAAAACAGAAACAGGCAATATTCAGGTTAAAACCATCGCCGAAGGTTTGGAAAATATTTGGGGCATGGCATTTTTACCCGATGGCAGCATGCTGGTCACTGAGCGTCGTGGACGTATGCGCATTGTGGGTGCCGACGGCAAAGTGGGAGAGCCTCTTGTAGGCCTACCGGAAATTTATGCGCAGGGTCAAGGTGGGTTACTGGATGTGGTGCTCGCACCGGATTTCACCAGCAGCAAAAAAATCTATTTCAGTTACTCTGAACCTGGTAAAGGCGGCAATAGCACCGCCGTGAGTTTTGCCACGCTCAATGGCAATAAACTTGAAAATGTCACGCGCGTATTTAGCCAGCAACCGAAAATCGATTCGGGTGCACATTTTGGTTCGCGTTTGGTCTGGGCACCGGACGGAACCCTGTTTATTACACTGGGTGATCGCTACAGCGAAAAAGACAAAGCGCAAACGCTTGATAATCACCAAGGCAAGGTTGTTCGTATCAATGCCGATGGTTCAATCCCTAAGGATAATCCCTTCGTAAAAACACCGGGCGCACTGCCAGAGATTTGGTCCTATGGCCATCGCAATATGCAAGGTGCTGCAATTAATCCCATTACTAAAGAATTGTGGACTGGCGAGCACGGCCCCCAGGGTGGCGATGAATTAAATATTGATCGCGCGGCAAAAAATTACGGTTGGCCAGTGATTACCTATGGTGAAAACTACGGCGGCGGAAAAATTGGCGAAGGTACCCACAAAGCAGGAATGGAACAACCCAATTATAAATGGGTGCCATCGATTGCCACGGCTGGATTTATTTTTTACACCGGCGATAAATTTCCGCAATGGAAAAATAATATATTGCTTACCAGTCTGAAAGATAAAACCTTCGTCCGTTTAGTGGTTGATGGCGAAAAAATTACCAAAGAAGAGCGCTTGCTTGCCAAAGAATTGGATCAACGCCTGCGTCATGTCGTACAAGGGCCCGATGGCTTGGTGTATTTGGTCACCGATGAAAGCAAAGCAAAAATTTACCAATTATCCCCACAATAAAAACCCGTAGGGGCGCCGCTTGCTGCGCCCAATCTTCATGCAAACTGAATATATTTTTGTCTACGGCACCTTGCGGCGCGCTTGCACAACAGGCGCGCATCAAACCTATTTGGCGAATGCGGAATTTGTTGGTAGTGCAAAGGTGAGAGGCAGCCTTTATTGGGTGAGTTATTATCCCGCGTTAGTGCTGGATGATTCAGCGGGCTGGGTACTTGGGGAGGTATATCGATTAAGCTCCAACGATCAGCTTCGAAGGCTGGATGATTACGAAGAATGCACATATCCTTCGCAACCTGATCAGGAATATCAGCGTAAAAAAATAGCGATCACAACTGATAAGGGCACTTCGCTGATGACATGGATTTATTCGTACCAGCACACCATTGCAGGGCTGAAAAAAATCTCCAGCGGTGATTTTTTAAATCCATAAAATAAATCTAATTTATCGCTGCAAGCGGCATAGGTAGCTCAGTTTTTTGCGCTGCACCATTGCCAATCATTTCATCGTAAGGTGAGTGCATTACCAGCCAGCAGCGCTCAAAACCCATTTCTTTCAGCGCTAGTTGAGCGCGATACAGACTTGGGAATTTGCGCAATTTGCCCGCCTCATCTTTCAGTAATCGAGCCGACTCACTCTGGCCTTCGGGTTCGTTAGTAACTCCCGCCAGGTAATGCACACAGTCGCTGTAACTAAATATCAATGCACGAGTACAAGTGTTCATGGTTTAACTCCTTGAGTTACAGCGCAGGCATAGCTGCGACAGTAGCGGCGGTCGGCCCAACGCTGATAAATTTTATCAACGAGAGCTGCCCAAATTTTCCAGCGCAAGGGCTTCCATAAAAATCCCATGGGGGTAAACGACCAAGCAATTACGTTTGCCTCTACACCAAAACGCGAACTCCCATCGGGCATTTGCAAATGCAGGTTGCGCAGCATCTGCTCTTGTTCTTCGTCGGTGAGTTGTAATAGCTGATGTATATCAACGAGTGTTAATCCCGCCTGTTTGAATTTACGTAAAAAAGCCATTTCCCGCGCGCACAATGGGCATCGACCGTCATAATAGAGCTGGGCGCGATTAGTGGGTTGGGGCAATGGCATAAGGTTGATCCTCGATATGCTGGATAATCAGCTTCCATAAGTTTGTACGCCCGCTTCTGCTATTGCGATCACCATCCCGCACGCTGGATTTTCATTCTGTGAGCGAGTATGTTGTGCGGCATTTTGTTATCGACCACTTCCCTTCCGGAGAAATTGCATGAGCCAATTCCGCGCCCTGAATTACGATGTTGATCCGGTCTTCCACGCCGCCAATAAACCGGCTGCCAAGGTAGGTGTGCTACTGGCAAACCTAGGTACACCCGATGCACCAACAGCATCGGCCCTGCGTCGTTATCTGGGTGAGTTTTTATCAGACCCGCGGGTAATCGAAATTCCAAAGCTGGTTTGGTTTTTTATTTTGCACGGTATTATTTTACGCGTGCGCCCGAAAAAATCGGCCAAGCTTTACCAGGGTGTGTGGACTAGTGAAGGTTCGCCGCTACTGGCTATCAGTAAACAGCAGCAAGCGGCAATACAGGCACAATTGGGTGATGGCTACAGCGTGAAGCTCGGTATGCGCTACGGCAACCCCTCTATCGCGAGCGCCTTACGCGAACTGCAAAATGAAGGTGTGCGTAAAATCGTAGTGCTTCCGCTTTATCCACAATACGCCGGGCCTACGACTGGCTCAACCTTTGATGCTGTTGCAAAAGAATTTAAGGAATGGCGCTGGGTTCCGGAATTGCACTTTATTAATAATTATTGTGACGAACCTTTGTACATCGATGCACTCGCTAATTCCGTGCGCGAACACATTGAAAGAAATGGCAAACCGCAAAAAATACTTTTTTCTTATCACGGCACTCCCAAACGCAATCTCGAATTGGGTGACCCCTATTACTGCCTCTGCATTAAAACCACACGTCTTGTGGCGGAAAAATTAGGATTGAATAAAGATGATTACATGGCCTGTTTCCAATCGCGCTTCGGTTACGCCGAATGGTTGAAGCCCTATACCGATGAAACCCTGAAAAACTTACCCGTTGAAGGTATTAAAAATATTGCAATTTTATCGCCCGCGTTTAGCGCCGATTGTTTGGAGACTCTGGAAGAGTTGGCAGTTGAAAATCGCCATACATTTATGGATGCCGGTGGCGAACACTATCAATACATACCGGCGCTGAATGACCGAGCCGATCATATCCATGCGTTGGCGCAATTAATCCGTCGCCATTAAGTGGCGCCTGTTGAATGAAAAAACAATCTTTTTATTGTGCAGTAATTACGGACCGATACTGCACACCCGTCACAAAACCTCAATCGACAAACCCATTGCAAGTATTTAGGGTGTAATCTATCACGTGCGTTACGCCAATATGCATCCCACCTTCTGTTGTAGGTACTTCCTGTCTTATCCAGATTAACTGCTAGACCGAGAGGAGTGTTTTATGAAAAAGTTAATTGTGGCGCCATTGTTCCTTCTGCTGTCCTCTTTGCCATTATTTGCTGTGGCGGGGTCTGAGTCCGGGCTTTACATTGGCGGTAGTGTCGGCCAGACATCGGTTGAGTCTGATTTTGGAGATGATACATCGTTCAAATTGGATGATGATGACAATGGCTACAAGGTTTTCTTTGGATACAACTTCGGGTTGGTGCCATTTTTGGATTTGGCAATCGAAGCGGATTATCGCGAGTACGGAAAATTTGGCAATGAGAGCCTGAATACTGAAATTGTTTCATCAGAATTATTTGGTGTTCTCGGTTTTAATGTTGGCCCGCTGGGACTCTTCGGTAAGCTGGGTTACTCCGACACGGATATGGATTCAATTATCGATGATATAGATTTTAATGATTCGGAATCGGCAACTGCCTATGGTGCGGGCGCAAAACTGAGCTTTGGGTCTTTTGGCATCAGAGCCGAATATGAAGTGCTTGATCTCGACGCAGTTGATGACCTCAATATGATTTCTGTTGGTGCGACTTATACATTTTGATCACATCTAACAAACTGTTGCGCGATTATTAGTAGCTGTTTATATTTGTACAGCAACTAGTAATCGTGCAATACAATTCCCGTTTTTGTTTCGTGCATATTTATACGACAACCGCGTTACCATGCAGATCCCCAGCGGTTAATTTCCTGTAAAAATCCTCGACAGATGTTTTTATTCTCCCTTGGCCATACAATGCCGCCGTGTTTTTATACACAGGTCTTTGGTGGAGTAACTGCAGTGCCAATGTCTTAATCAAACCTCGTTTTAATAATTACCCAAAGGATTAATCATGAGTTTCAAGAATCGATCTTCATTCTTTACCAGCATGTTAGGCGGTTTACTTTTTAGTGGTGTTGCGTTGCAAGCAAATGCAATTCCGTTTGAGGTAGATATTACCGTCGATAATTCCTACGCGCTTTACTACGGCACAGAAACACAAGCAACTAACTTTGTTGGCAGCGATGGCGACTGGACCACCACCGAGAGCTATGCCTTCGATCTGCCGACCAACAATTTTATTTATGTTGTTACTCAATCGGATATTGCTGTTGCCCAAGGCTTCCTCGCCCAGTTTACTAACTTGCTGAACAACAATCGCTTTTACAGCAACGACCCTCAATGGCAAGTAACTGCAACTGGCCGTTATGGTTTTGCCCCCTACTCTGGAACATCCAGTGATTTTGCTGAGCTGACCAGTCAATTGTTGTTGGCAAATGCCGGCAATAATCCTTCCGGCGGTTGGGTTGCAACCACGGCAGGTGACGGCAATGGGGCAAGCCCATGGGGTTTACGCCCGGAGATTGATGCAGCTGCGCGTTGGTCATGGTATAGCAGTAATGGCGATACCAATCCAACGTCCCCTGGTTTTAATCACGACGAATACCTGATCTTCCGTATTTCTGTGAATGCACAAGAAGTGCCGGAGCCAGGTAGCTTGCTGCTGATGGGTTTGGGTTTATTGGGTTTGTGTGCAGCGAGAAGACGCCGCGCGTAAAGTTGTTTGCGAATGCGCCAAGTGGCGCATTCGCATTCGGTTTATCTATACGGGCATGTTATTTTTTATTTAACACCGCCAACAACAATACCCAAAAACATAACACCAGATTAAAAAGTGGTATCTGCAACTCCGCTGGCATGGCGTAAACAACACACACTGCCGGAGTCCATACCAGCCAATTCGATAAAATCACCGTAGGAATTTTTACGCAGAAAAATTCTCTGGTCATCGCTTTTTTTGTTTCGGCAATATTCCAATTGGACTCCATCCACAAATACACAATCGTAATA
>NZ_JBRFPI010000236.1:0-7197 GCF_053579595.1 Cellvibrio sp. | reverse complement strand
AACTATCTGACCGTTTTTCCATGAAAAACGCTGTATACGATCTGCTTCTCCAACATATATTTTCCCATCACGCCCCTGCAAAATTTTATGTGGTAAATTTAAGTGACTTAATAAAATTTTGGCTGAAGCATCAGGATTTCGGTAATCCAAAAGCAGCAACTGCCCCTTGCGCGGCACCCAAGCTCCCATATCAACAATGAGCAACTTATCATCGGGAGTTTGCACCAATGTACGTGGCATTTTAAATGGATTTTTTGGACTGCGCGCCGCGACCAACCCCAAACAGGTTCCCGCCTGGGTTACAACAGGTAATTGGGCGAACCCATCGCACTGGTCAACAGTAGGGGTATAGGAACCCGCATTAACCAGTGGGCTAACTACCAGCAACACACTTATGGTGCAGAACATACGCACGATATTTTTCAGCATAAGAATCCCTGTGAAGAACTGAATAATAGAAACCACGTAACTGAATAAAAAATACCCGACTCGCATGAGCGAGCCGGGTCAACAATTTTTCTAAAAGAACATTAATCATCCGAAATTTCAATATCCGGCAACACTTGGTTACTTTGATTATGTTGCTGCACATTGACTACTAGCTTACGCGCAATTGCGCGATATTTTTGGCTAATTGCCGAATCGGGATCCGCCGCTACGGATGGCTTGCCCCGGTCTGCATCTGCACGAATGGATAAATCCAAAGGCAAAGAACCCAACAACTCAGTTTGATAATCGCGTGCAATACGCTCACCACCACCTTCGCCAAAAACATGCTCTTCATGGCCGCAGTTGGAGCAAATATGAATCGCCATATTTTCAATCACACCTAAAATTGGCACATTGACTTTACGGAACATCTCTATGCCTTTTTTGGCATCCAACAAAGCGATGTCCTGCGGTGTGGTAACAATCACTGCACCCGTTACTGGTACTTTTTGGGCGAGCGTAATTTGTATATCGCCGGTACCAGGAGGCATGTCGATAATTAAGTAATCCAAATTATCCCAGCGGGTTTGCATCAATAATTGCTGCAGCGCACCCGTCGCCATAGGACCACGCCAGAGCATTGGAGTATCCTCAGTAACTAGATAGCCCATTGAAATCGATTGGATACCGTAGGCATTGATCGGTAGCATTTGCTGCTTACCCTGGTCACCAACCACTTCCGGGCGGCGCTGCCCTACCCCCAACATTTGCGGTTGACTGGGGCCATAAATGTCCGCATCCAAAATACCCACCCGCGCACCCTCTGCTGCTAACGCTAATGCAAGATTAACTGCAGTAGTGGATTTACCTACCCCTCCCTTACCCGATGCAACCGCGATAATATTTTTTACCTGCGGGATCGCTTGATGATGTGTTGTACTTTGATTGCTTGCCATAGAACCCTCTGTATAACGCTATTCAGCACTCAAATTCTGCCAATGTAATTTGGTCGCACCCTAACAAAAAAGGGTGCCAATTGGCACCCTTTTTTGTAACCGGATAATTTAGTTGGCTTCAGCCAAATGCTCCAGCTCTTCGCGATCATGCTGATGATCTTTGGCAAGCAGCATGTACACCGAAGGCAATACAAACAAGGTAAAGAAAGTACCAATCGTCATACCGAGCACTAACACAATACCAATCGCATTGCGCGCCTCAGCACCAGCGCCCGCAGCAAATATCAACGGTGTGTGACCTGCGATAGTAGCGACACTAGTCATCATCACCGGACGTAGACGTAAAGAGGAGGCCTCGCGAATTGCATCAAGCTTGGCGACACCCTGCTCCTGCAACTTGTTGGCGAATTCGACCACCAGAATACCGTTACGTGCAATCAATCCCATCAGCGTCACCAAACCCACCTGCGAATAAATATTCAGGGTGCTGGTAAATCCGTTGGTAAAGAATGGGATCGGCATAGGTATTTTCAGGAAAGTGAACAAGAGCGCACCGAACATCGCCAAAGGTACAGAACCCGCAAGAATAACCAATGGATCACGGAAGCTATTGTATTGCGCTGATAACACCAAAAAGATCATAACAATTGCCATCAGGAACGCCGGCAAAAAGGTATTACCCTCACGAATCAACTGACGCGATTCGCCGGTGTAATCGATGGTGTAGCTTTTGGGCAATATCTTACGTGCTTCGGTTTCCACATGTGCCAATGCTTGCCCTAACGGAACACCCGGAACGCCACTGATTTTCACTGCGTTGAGTTGTTGCATACGGTTAATCGTACGCGGCTCTGTCGAGTGACTGATGCTCGCGACCTGATCCAAACGAATCAAGTTTCCATCTGGACCTGTAACATACAGGTTGGCCAAATCATCAGGGTTTAATCGTTCAACACGCTTCACTTGCGGGATTACTTTATAGCTTTGCCCAGCCATATTGAACCGGTTGACATAACCACCGCCCAATAAGGTACCCACGTCGTTAGTCACGGTCTGCAAATCCAAACCAAGATCCGCCACTTTTTCGCGATCAATACTGAGTTTGTAATCCGGCTGATCCACTTTTACATCCAGTGTCTGGAAGTAAAACATACCGGACTTCACCATAATCTCCTGCACCTTCAACGCATAGTCATAAATCTCTTTGATGTCTGCTGTGGATGCCAACACGATTTCAACAGGGAACTGGCCACCACCCGGTAATGCAGGTGGTGTAATGGGCAGAATTTTCACACCGGCAATAGCTGATAATTTTTGTTGCACTTCCGGCATTATCTCAAACACATCACGATCACGATCTTCCCAAGGTTTAGTTACCATGCCCGAAAAACCACCCGTGGGGAACGTCAATTGAAAAGTAAATGCTGTTTCCGGAACAGCCATAAATACTTCATTAACTTGCTTACCATAATGCGAAGCCTGATCGACGGTTGAGTTGGCTTGGGCATCTACTATTCCGAAAATAACACCTTGGTCTTCTGTTGGTGCCAATTCTTTAGGTGACATGTTGTATAGAGGAAAGCACAGTAAAGTGATACCGATCCAGAAAATATAAACACCCGCACGATTCTGTAAGCTGATTTCCAACTTGCGCCCGTACCATTCGCGGAAACGCTCAAAAGGTTTTTCCAGCGGTGCTTTTAAACCAGTGTGGGGTTTCAACATGCGCGAACCCAACATCGGCGATAAGGTAATTGCAACAATCGCGGAAATTGTTACAGCTCCCGCGAGCGTTATAGCGAACTCACGGAACAATGATCCGATCAAACCACCTTGTAAACCGATTGGGATGTACACAGATGCCAATGTTACTGTCATCGCCAAAATGGGTCCCGCCAATTCACGTGCGGAAATAATTGCAGCAGGGAAAGGTTTCATCCCCTCCTGAATATGGCGTTCGATGTTTTCCACCATCACAATCGCATCGTCCACAACCAAACCTACGCAAAGTACGATTGAGAGTAGCGTGAGCAAGTTCAGGGAGAAACCGCAGACCTGCATAATAAATAATGCGCCGACTAACGATAGAGGAATCGCCAATACCGGAATGATGACTGAGCGGCTAAACCCAAGGAATAAGAAGATTACTATCACAATAATCAACAGAGTTTCCGAGAGAGTTTTGATTACTTCATGAATCGCGGCGTCAATATACTCTGTTGAGTCATAGGCAACTGTGCCGGACAAACCTGTCGGCAATTCTGCCTTGATCGCTTCCATTTCCTTATTGACCGCTTTCATTACATCCAATGCGTTTGCATTGGGTGCGACCCAAACCCCCATAAATACCGCAGTGTCTCCGGAGTAGTTAACGACTGTGTCGTAGTTCTCTGCACCTAAAGCGACATCAGCAATATCACTTAACCGGATAATGCCATCAGCAGAGTTGCGAATAACTAACTGCTTAAATTCATCAACACTTTTTAAATCCGTATCAGCTCGCAAATTAACCTGGGTATAGGTGCCTCGAGTTTGCCCTACTGCTGCTTGTACGTTGTTAGCTGCTAATGCAGCACGCACTTGTACCGGAGTTACGTTTAACGCTGCCATACGCTCAGGTTTCAACCAAATACGCATCGCAAAAGTTCTGCCACCTAATACATCTGCTTTCTGTACGCCAGCAACAGCCGTTAACCGCGGTTGGATCGAGCGGGTTAAAAAATCAGTAATTTGGTTTTGCTCAAGGATTTCCGAACTGAAACTTAAGTAAGCAGCAGCAAATTGTGAATCAGCGGCCTCAATACGAATCGCAGGCACTTCCGCTTCTGGTGGTAAATCACCACGCACCTGATTCACCTTGGCCGAAATTTCAGTCATGGCTTTCAGCGGGTCGTAATTTAAACGCAAGTGCGCAGTGACAGTAGACATGCCCATTGCACTTTGTGATTCGATGTAATCAATACCGCCCGCTGAGGCAATTGCGCGCTCTATCGGAGTAGTGATGAATCCACGTACCAATTCTGCGTTAGCACCAACATAAACGGTGTTGATGATAATGACGGAAATATCACTACGGGGATATTGACGCACAGTCAGGTTGGATCCTGCCTGTATACCCAAAATTAAAATGAGCAGGCTCACCACTATGGCAAGTACCGGCCGTTTGATAAAAATATCAGTAAATTTCATAAGTTAGGCTCATGGGCTTTTTGGCTTATGGAGTAAAGCGTGAGATGTTGTCACCCGCCCCACAATCAGGGAGCGAGTAGATAACCAAATATTAACTATCAGCAGGGGTAGGTTCGAGTTTGAATTCCGGTGTTGGCAAAGTACTTACCGTTACCGCTTGGCCATTTAACAATTTGAATGCGCCTGCACTGGCAACTACATCACCTACTTTTAAGCCATCAACGATTTCAACAAAATCACCGCGTGCTTTACCTAGACGTACAAACTGTTGACGCGCTTTAAATGTGCCGGCTTTTTCACCCGCTTCAATTACAAAAACCGTATCGCCGAAGGGCGCATAAATGACTGCTGTACTTGGAACAGCCAATACCTCCTGCGGATCAGACAAAGTCACTTTGGTTTCGACTGCCATGCCAGGAATCAATTGGTTTTTTTCGTTTTGCAGATAGGATTGCACTATTGCATTACGCGTAACTGAACTGATTTCGGCACCTATCGCCGTAATTTCACCGGTAATCGTTGCATCAGAACCATCACCTACATTTACTTCAACCGGCAGGCCGCGATTCATCTGCACCAACCAGAATTGAGGTACAGGAAAATTGACGCGCACACTATTAGTCGCTTGCAAAGACACAATTTCGCCACCGACTTGCAAGTCTTCGCCCAAGTCAACCTTACGAATACCCAAGCGACCATCGAAAGGTGCGCGCACTATTTTTTTGTCAAGAGTAGCCTTCAAATCTCCCACATCACCTTCAGCAGATTCCATTTGCTGAACGGCAGTATCGAGTTCACTTTGCGACACAGTATTGCGCTTGCGCAGCTCAACCAAACGCTCATGATTGGATTTAGCCAATCGTAGACGCGCTTCAGCAGCACTCAATTGAGACTGCTCATTTCCTGATTCTTGCACCAGAATCACAGTACCTTTTTTAACCTGCTCACCAGATTTAAAACGAATTTCTTTTACCTTACCGGCAACTTCGGCGGCAATCACGATGCCTTCGGAGGCTTCTACAGTCCCCATCGCCGTGTAACTATTAGGCCACTTTTGAATTTCTGTTGTGAAGGTGCTGACAGTCTCTGAAGGTGCAGGGGTATTTTCGCCAGCTTGTACCATAGCAGCAATTTGGCCGCCTTTGATGCCGCCAACAACCAACACAATCCCTAGAAGGCTTGCAACAGCAATACCGATTGATTTCGCATTGTTCATAAGATGAAGAACCATTGAGAGGAGAGAAGATTCAAAAATACAGGGTTGGCAAACAATCAGGGAGGGAGGAGGTGATAAACCGTCGGTATCCCAACCATAACTTCGGCATTTTTAGCTGAAGAATTGTTGCACAGCCACATATAAAACCAAAACCAACAAGTGTCACAAAGTGTAAAGGTGCCTTATCCGCTTTAGCTGTCAGAGAAAACCAGCCGACCATCTGGTCGGTTGGCAAATAATATTCCCTTTTTGATCATTGTCCAACGAATTGTTAGGCATAACACAAAGTTATGACATTCATCATTCAATGATGCCGCTATTCTCCACAAAGGAGTGACAAGGTCTGTCAGCAGAGCTAATTGCCCCTCATCCAGAAAGATAAGAGCTTAATCAACTAACTCGGGAACGCCGGTAATGTGGTAATTGCTTTCTGGTTCAGATACACCACCACCCAAAGGATCATGAACAACTCCAACCTCGTATTGATCGCCTGTGATATGAGTAAGAAGTTCGCGGAAGGCAGAATATCTCTCTAGCGGATATCCAATAATATCGCCCTCCACCAGCACTGCGTTTGAGCAATCCAGAATGGCTGCCCTACCCTCCGCTTTCGCCCAAACCCCAACCGCCTGAATCTGGATACGAATAAGGCCGTAATGGTATCTGTGAATGGAATCGACTTTGGGAATAAATTGGCGGAAGTTTTGCCCAGCAGAAAAGAACGAAGAAGATTTGAATTTTGAACCTACTACCCCCGCCGCCGACAGATGGCGCTCAAGCAATTGGGTTTTGTTGAAACCGACATAGGGTTCAGGATAAAAAATTAATGCAGTAGAGGTCATATAAACATCCTGGCTGTTTGATTTGAATAATATCTGTCCGTGATCGAAGCGGACTCAACCAAAGAACCGACTAAAAATCAACAAATGAAACTCACTGAATTTATCAATAAGTCTGCTAGGATTTGCGCTCTTTCGATTTATTCAAGGATTATTTATGACCTGGGCACCCCACGTAACCGTTGCCACTATTGTTGAACGCGATAATCGTTTTTTAATAGTGTATGAAGAGGCCGATGGCAAAAAAGTTTACAACCAACCTGCTGGTCATTTAGACCCTAACGAAACATTAAACGAAGCGGCGATTCGTGAGACGCTGGAGGAGACAGGTTGGACGGTGGAGTTGACTGTTGTAGTAGGTGTAACTTTGTATACCGCCCCTAGCAATGTCATCACCTATTTCCGTACCACGTTTATTGCTAATGCCCTTAGTCACGATGCAGCACGTCCCTTAGATACCGGTATTATCGAGGCCGTTTGGCTGACCTATGATGAACTACTGGCCCGCAAAGACCAGTTACGCAGCCCCATGACCCTGCAAATCATTGAAGAATACCTTGCAGGGCGC
>NZ_JBRFPI010000235.1:0-7210 GCF_053579595.1 Cellvibrio sp. | reverse complement strand
AAATACAGGCCGTTGCGCGAACCAAATACAACCTCATTGGAATGGGTAATGACTACAGCACCAGTGGTGATACCGCCAATCAATGCCCCGTTAAAACGCGTGTAATTTTTTACGGTCAAATTGTCGGGATTAAATCGCACTACACCATTATTGGTGCCCACCCACAAATTACCCTGATGGTCTTGGGTGATGGCGCGAATCCCGGGGTCGGCAAAGCCGTGGAGGGTGTCATAGTGAGTAAAATCGTCCGTCTCCGGGTGGTACAAGTGCAAGCCCATGTCGGTGCCAAACCACAGGCGTTTTTTGCTGTCTTCGAAAATGGCGAGCACTGAACCATTGGCCAGGCTGCGAGGATTTTTGTCATCGGGAAGATAGCGTTTAAAGGTATTCTTCTCGCGATCCAAGAGATTTAAACCGTACGCAGTGCCCACCCAAAAACGGCCTTGCGAATCTTCATAAGACACCCAGGCGACTGCACTGGATAAGCTGTGTTCTCCGCTTTCGCTATGTGGGTAAAAAGAATAGATACCACTTTGGGGGTCAAATTTCGTCAGCCCGTTGTAGTGGGTGCTGAACCAGAGGTTGTGTCGCTTATCCTCAAAAATATTCCACACCATCAGATCATTGAGCGTGCGCCCGGTTTTTTCGCCGCGTCGGCTTTGGTCGGGGTCAACCGGCAGGGTGTCAAATCTGTCTGTTGCGGAGTTGTAAATCTGCACGCCAGCACCCCAAGTGCCAAACAATATACGGTCTTGTGAATCCATGGTGGCATACAACATGGTCGGAGCGGCGACACGTGAATCAGCTCCGTTGGTGTGCACGTAGTGGGTGAATAAATCGGTTTTAGGATCAAAACGCGAGATGCCACGGGCGCCAACCCAAATATTGCCCTCTTTATCTTCCAGCACCGCTTCGACGTTGTCGTCCATCGGCCCCTGATTGCCGATAGTTGATTTGTGGTAGGCGCGGATGCCAATGCTGGAACGATCATAGAGATGTACGCCCGAAGGATAGGTTCCTACCCATATGTCACCTGTGCGGTCCTCATAAACGCGTCGCACAATATTGCTGGTCAATTGCCCCGTGCCGCCGTCGGTTCGGGTGAAGCTGAGCCAGTTGTCTTGCGCTTCGTTGTAAAGGCTTAAGCCGCCGCCGTCACTGCCTGCCCACACCCAGCCATTGCTGTCGACATAGAGGGTCCATAAAAAATTAATCGATAGGCTTTTGGGGTCATTTATGTCGTGTTGGTAATGAGTGAAGGCGTTCGTTTTTCTATCGAACCGAAAAATACCTATGTCGCTGCCACCCCATACTCTGCCCGTGCGATCAACGGCGAGTGTGCGCAGGGTATTGTCCAGGGTGGATTTTGGGTTTTGAGGGCTGGGAAGGTGCAGGCTAAGCTTGCGGGTCATGAGATCCAGTTGCGCCAGGCCGATATCCAACGCAAGCCAGGCGACATTATCTTTATCCATCAAAATATCATTAACCAGATTACTTGGTAGCCCGCCGTTTTGTTGGTTCAAGACCTCTACAGTGCCAGTGCTTTGGTTGAGAATACCAAAGCCGGTAGCGGTGCCAATTAAAATATCGCCTGCAGGGCTTTCGGCGATAGCATTAATCGCACCGCCCGCTTTTAAAAGCTCATCCGGAACTGCGACTGGCAGCAAAATTTCATGGTCGCGATCATAGCGATACAGCCCCGAGCGGGTCGCTGCCCAGAGGTTTCGCTGCTTGTCTTCCAATAATTCCAACACCTGATTAACCGGTTCAGTCTCGGTCATATTGGCCGGATCTTTGGCGGCGGGAATGGGCAGAAATTCGTAGCCGTCGTAACGCAAGAGCGCATTGCGTCCGCCGAGCCACATAAAGCCCTGATAGTCCTGCAGTATCGCCTCTACTTCCCCGAGGGCAATATCCTGGTCTTGCATAATATTGCGGAAGTGGATTTTTTTGGGATAGTCAGATTCTGCGATAGCAGTGTCTGCAGCGCTGGCAGGTATCAGCGCAAACTGCGCGATGGCAATTGTCAGGAGTAAAACCAAGCTCTTTTTCATTTTTATGTCGTTAGCTGTAGTAGTGGGCGTCCTGCTAGCCGACCGCGCACCTTGCTTGTCCGGGCGCGGCTCTGTTTGGCTGAGCTGGTTTAGTTATAGCAGGTGATAGCGGACTTGGTGGATTTTGTGCCCTGCGAGTCGCAGCTTTTGTGATCTTGTGTGATGGAGATTTGCGTGAGGAGCTTGGGCGGCTATGCCCAATATCACAGGTAAAATAGTTTTATTGTTGGGCATGGCTGCCTGGACAGCCAGACCTTATTTACCGCGCCATCTTGTATTCAAGGCTCTTCTTAACCGTCGGCCATTCCTGATCAATAATCGAAAACACTACCGTATCCCGATAAACACCTTCGGCATTTTTCTGATGGTTGCGCAATATTCCGTCCTGCTTAGCGCCCAGCCGTGCAATTGCCGAGCGCGATGCGTGATTGTGCCAGTGCGTGCGAAATTCAACGGCAATTGCATCGAGCGTTTCAAATGCATGAGTCAGCAGCAAATATTTGCACTCAGTATTGATACCGGTTCTTTGAAACGATTTTGCATACCAGGTATAACCAATCTCAACCCGCTTATTCAGTGAGTCTGCGTTGCAATAGCGCGTGCTGCCGATAATTTTTTGTGTGGCATTATCAATCACCACAAATAACAAGGCGCGGCCTTCATTTTGATCTTTAAATGCTTGATCAAGATAAGTATCAATAGAGTTGCTGCTGGGAACGGATGTGAACCACAAGTTCCATAATTCACCATCGGCTGCTGCTGCGAGTAGCGCATCGGTATGCTCGCGTTTTAACGGAGCCAGGGTGACGAGATTGCCTTTTAATGTGGTTTCGTAAAGCCAGCTGTTATTCATGGTATCCCTTTAATTTTATCGATGAATTATTTGTTGCGACTGTAGGTTGCCGGTGAGGAACGAACCGCAACATGACCATATGCCCGCAACCACCAATACCCAATTCGTGTGTCGTTAATCTTTCGTGCAAATACAACAATGTGCAGTTTGTGATGGTGAGTGTTGCGGTTCGCAAGCTCACCAGCAACCTACGACTATAACTTTTCTTTATCCCGAAAATAAGCAACCAACGCATTGGCGTGACCGTGCCCTAGCTCATGTTCCTGTTTCAACCAATTAACCATCTCCATATGTTTCATTTGTTTTTGGGTAGAGAGTAGCTTGAACCAATGTTCAATCGGATGACCGTATTTGGCTTCGATGGAAGGAAAGTAGGATGCGGGGCCTTTTACTTTTTCGGTACCGGACATTGGAGTCTCCTAAAGTCTTATGATGTTTATCAAGCTTGCTGAAGCGAAGGTGTATTATTAGTCGATTGAGCCAGGGGTAATTCGACAACCTGATTAAAAATTTCTTCTTAAAACCAAATTAATCCTTTGTAGGGTTTTTCTCTCAATGAGTCCAAACGGGTTTGCAAATTCCCGCAGTGAACTTCCAATTTATGTCCATCGGGATCAAGGAAATACAAAGAATCACCTTCGCTGGTGTTTTGCTTCCATTCAACCACATTAGCTTCACGTAATTGCGTGGCGATCATATTGAATTTATCTGCTGCGCAGTCGAATGCGATATGCGAGTAGTCCTGGCTGGGGATTGCGGTATCGCAGGATAAACAAATCCACAAATCCCCCAAACTTAAATAAGCGCCTGCATCCCAGCGAGCATGGGGTTTAAAACCTAATAGCTGGGTGTAAAAATCAAAAGAGATATCAAGGGTGCTGACTGCGATTGTGATGTGGTTCAGGCCGCGTAGCATGATTTATTTCACTGCAATTAATTCAATTTCAATTAAGTGTTCAGGACTATAAAGGCGAGAAACTTGTACCCAAGTTGCCGCTGGATATTGACCATTTACATAAAACGTTTTACGTACAGAAATTTGTTGTTGCAGTGCCTCAATATCCAGCGCATAAATATTTTCTTTAATCACGTTCTGTGAGGTCAGCTGGTAGCGGGCAAGAATTCCGCCAAGCTCTTTATAGCAAACACTTACCGCCTCCTGATAATTGGCGCCACCGCAAGTCACCCCCGAGATGTGGTAAGTGTTTCCCGTTTGGACAACTGCAGCGTAACCGATGTCTGCTTCCCAAGAGTTAATCGTATGGCGTGTAATTTTGGTTGGAGCCGTTTGCGTACAACCTGCTAGCAGTAGTGCTGCAAATAAACAGATTATTATTGAACGCATGATTAAGCCTCGTTATTTGAATTAATGACTTTAAACAAAAAACCCGAACCATTTCTGATTCGGGTTTTCGTATTTCTCTCACCACATCTAAAAACTTACACGTTGTAAGTCGATGAAGAGGTGTGACCGCCGCGGCCGGTCCAGTTGGTGTGGAAGAATTCACCGCGTGGTTTGTCGGTGCGCTCGTAGGTGTGCGCGCCGAAGTAATCGCGTTGTGCTTGCAGCAAGTTTGCTGGCAAACGAGCAGTGCGATAGCCGTCGAAGTAGGTCAGGGCAGAAGTGATTGTCGGGGCAGGGATGCCGTTTACAATCGCCGCTGCAGCAACACGACGCCAGCCAGCTTGCGCTGCTTCTACGGTGTTTCTGAAATAATCATCGAGCAATAAGTTGTTCAACTCAGGATTCTTGTCAAAAGCGTCTTTGATATTGCTCAGGAATGATGAGCGAATAATACAGCCGCCGCGCCACATCATGGCAATGCCGCCGTAGTTCAAATGCCAGCCGTATTCTTTACCGGCTTCGCGCATTAACAAATAACCCTGGGTGTAAGAAATAATTTTTGATGCGAACAATGCATTGCGCAGATCATTGATGAACGCTTGTTTGTCGCCGTCAAATTTAACCGCTGGGCCGCTGATTAATTTGGATGCTTGAACGCGCTCATCTTTTTGTGATGACAAGCAGCGTGCAAATACCGCTTCAGAAATCAACGTGAGTGGCACGCCTAAATCCAATGCGATAACGCCAGTCCACTTGCCGGTACCTTTTTGGCCAGCGGTGTCGAGTATCTTCTCAACCAAGGCTTCGCCATTTTCTTTGTAGCCGAGAATGTCGCGGGTAATTTCAACCAAATAACTTTCGAGTTCGCCTTTGTTCCACTCGGCAAATACATCGTGCATTTCGTCGGTGCTCATGCCGAGCACTTCTTTCATGATTTGGTAGGCTTCACAAATCAATTGCATATCGCCGTATTCAATACCGTTGTGCACCATTTTCACAAAGTGGCCAGCGCCTTTTTCACCTACCCAATCACAGCATGGGCTGTTGTCGGCAACTTTGGCGGAGATGTTTTGGAAAATGTCTTTAACGTGTGGCCATGCCGCCGGTGAACCGCCGGGCATAATCGATGGGCCAGTCAATGCGCCTTCTTCACCACCAGAAACACCGGTGCCGATAAACAACAGGCCTTTGCTTTCAAGGTAGGCAGTGCGACGGTCGGTATCGGGGAAGTGGGTGTTGCCGCCGTCGATGATGATATCGCCAGCTTCAAGGTGCGGAATGAGTTGTTCGATGAAATCGTCTACTGCTTTACCGGCTTTAACCATCAGCATAATTTTGCGTGGTTTGGCGAGTGACTGCACCAGCTCTTCAATCGAGCGTGCGCCGCGGATGGTTTTACCTGCAGCGCGGCCAGCGATGAAGCTGTCTACTTTTTCTACTGAGCGGTTGTAAGCGGTAACTGTATAGCCTTTGCTAGCCATATTGAGGATGAGGTTTTCACCCATCACAGCCAAGCCAACCAAGCCTATATCGGAAAGTGGTTTCATAGTAGTAATAGCCTATCGTTGTGGTTGATGTCCTGACCCGCGGGACAATTCAACAGGACAGTTCCGGTCGCCAATGTCACCCGAATGCTGACCTGAAAAATTCCAGGGAGCAGTGATTGACCGATTTCTATGTAACGGCGCTGCTCTAGTGGCTGCGCTCTTGAAGGGGTGCGTATTATTCCCGTTTGTGCGCCAAAAAAACAGCTGAAGAGGGAAAACTTCTGGCTATTTTGCTGATTGTTTTGCTCAATTTGAGGGGCGTGACTGTTGGATCTTGCGTTTACGGCGGCGATTGGGCGTGGCCTGTTGCGCTAAGGCCCAATCGATATGCTCCTGCACTAATGGGCTCGCCATCCGTCTTTTTTCCGTTAATGAGGCCATGATGCGCCCATCACTCGGCGCATTTCCCAATCCCACTGCCAAATTCCGCAGCCATCCCTCATAGCCAATCCGGCGGATCGCTGAGCCTTCGGTGCGGGTTAAAAATTCGTCTTCCGTCCAATTAAACAGATCGACCAAATCGCTATCGGCCAAACCGTGGCGCGGCAAAAAATCTGTCTCGCCAGTGAATTGCGCGTATTTATTCCAGGGGCAGATGGCCTGGCAGTCGTCGCAGCCGAACACGCGGTTGCCCATGGGTTCGCGGAACTCTTCGGGGATGCTGCCTTTGTTTTCGATGGTGAGATAAGAAATGCAGCGCCGTGCGTCCAGCTCGTAGGGCCGGGGGAAGGCATCGGTGGGGCAGACTTTTAAACAGGCAGTGCATTCACCGCACTGATTGATTTGTTCGGGCTGATCAATCGGCAATGGCACAAAGGTGAATATCTCGCCGAGAAAAAACCAGCTGCCCACACCGCTGTTGATGATCAGCGTGTGTTTGCCCGTCCAACCCAAGCCGGCTTTTTCGGCGAGCGGGCGCTCCATGACCGGGGCGCTATCGACAAAGGCGCGGTTTTGGCCTTTGTGGGGATAGTCCTCCGGCAGTGCATCATCGATTTTTTGCGCGAGCACGCTCAGGCGTTTGCGGATCAGTTTGTGATAGTCGCGCCCCAGCGCATAGCGGGATACATAGGCCTTGGTGGGATCTTTGAGGATTTTGATCTGCTGGGTATCGCCCGCTAAATAATCCATCCGCACTGAAATCACCCGGACTGTGCCGGGCAGTAATTCCGCCGGGCGCGAGCGTTTATTGCCATGCGCGGCGAGCCATTCCATGCTGCCGTGATAGCCCTTGACGAGCCATTCCCGCAAGCGGACTTCAGCATCCCCCAGCTCGATATCGGTAATACCCACTTGCTGGAAGCCAAGCTCACGTCCCCAGAGCTTGATGTTGGCGGCAAGTTGATTGAGATCGACGTCTGACATGGGCGGCAACTGAAAGGATGGGAGGTGCATTTTGCCAGAATTAATA
>NZ_JBRFPI010000234.1:0-7246 GCF_053579595.1 Cellvibrio sp. | reverse complement strand
ATTGTGGTTGGTATTACGAAGTTCCAGAAAATTGTGCAAGCCAAAAGTGGGCGTCAAAATACAACAAGCCGCTAATTATGAGCGAGGTCGGTGCAGATGCACTACAAGGTAAATTGGGTGATAAAACTGAACGTTGGACTGAGGAGTATCAAGCGGAAGTATTCAGACAAAATATCGCTATGATGGAAAATATTTCGGCGTTGCGCGGTGTAAGCCCCTGGATCCTGAAAGATTTCCGGTCGCCGCGTCGTTCATTGCCCGACATTCAGGATTTTTATAATCGTAAAGGTCTGGTATCTGAGGCTGGTGTTCGCAAGCAGGCATGGTATGTATTGCGCGATTATTATAAGAAGAAAGAGTCTAGCGCTGAATAATTCATGGTCGCCGCACTTGGTGCTACAAGTGCGGCAACTCTGAATGATGTGCATGTTTGACCTTATGTTCTGGTGTTCTCCAGACTATTCCGAGGGTATGCTCACTGATACCCGCTTTGCGAATCAGTTGTAAAACTGATTCGCCTTTTTATTTCTCATCCTATCTTATTGTCGATTCGACTTCATTTCCCGGTTGATTTTTTTCAGCCTATTTCTGCAATCGCAGAAATTTTTCTGCTTTAGGTCGTCGCTATCTTGTAGCAGCTTTAGATTGATCCTTGACGGATGCTGCCCTATCGCTGGATTAAATATTTTCTCTGCTAAGTCCAAAAACTTCTATTTAGCCGCCAGTCATCGCTTGCAGTTCGTTAGGTAATGTGGTTTAGTGGGTAAGTGGCCTTACCACTTGTCCATAATGCGGCTTGGTGGGTTTGCCAAAGATAGTCAATAGAAAGACACAGCAGATATTAATGATAAAAATCAATATAAAAGAGGATGCTATGAACTCATTCAAACACAACAATAAAAGTCGGGTATTTGCCCGTTCCCTGCTGGCGCTCAGCATTTCATCCAGTCTTTATGGGGGAGTCGCGATTGCCGCCGAAGAACAAATGGTTGAAGAGGTTGTCGTCACTGGAATTCGCGCCTCGGTGCAGCGCGCGATGGATGTAAAGCGCAACGCGGCGGGTGTGGTGGATGCCATATCTGCTGAGGACATGGGTAAGTTTCCTGATACCAATCTTGCCGAATCCTTGCAGCGCATCACTGGCGTTTCCATTAGCCGCAGTAACGGTGAAGGCTCGCAAATTACTGTGCGGGGTTTTGGTGGCTCCAACAATATGGTGACCCTCAATGGCCGCACCTTGCCGTCGGGTGGATCTACGGCAGCCTACGGTGGCGGCACCATTGGTCGCGCGTTTGATTTTGGTAATCTCGCATCGGAAAGTGTAAAAGCGGTAGAAGTGTATAAAACGGGTAAGGCAAGTGTGGCCACTGGCGGCATTGGTGCAACCGTTAATATTATTACTAACAAACCTATTGAGACTGATGGTTTGGTGGGAACTGTTGGCGGCAAGCTCGTGAATGACTCCACGAATGAAAGAGGCGATGATATTACCCCGGAATTATCTGGCCTGGTGAGTTTCGCTAATGATGATCAGACTCTGGGTGTATCGCTCTCGGCAAGTCATCAAGTACGCGACAGCGGACAGTCTGGGCTCACGGAAAACAATTGGAATATTCGTCAGTGGGTTACTCCGGGGCAGCCAGGTTCGTTAAGCACATTAAACAGCGCGGAAATTATTAACCCACCGGAAGTGGGCCAGTTATATGCATTGCCCAACGATTTGCGTTACCACTTTGTTGATAATCATCGCGAGCGCAACAATGCACAGCTTACGCTGCAATTTAAGCCGACAGAAAAATTATTGGGCACGCTTGATTACACTTATGCTGAGAACCAGATTGAAGAGGCGCGTGGTGATAAAACAGTTTGGCTGCAGGGCAATATTACCAAAATTGTTTTTGATAAAAACCCCGATGTTGCCGGTCCACTATCACTTGAGCAGGCGTGGAATTTCCCTAAGGATAACAGCTACGCCCAAACCAGCGGCAACGTAACCAACACCTTAAAATCGCTCGGTGTCAATTTGGAATTTGAAGCTACCGACCGTTTGACACTGATGGTTGATGCGCACGACTCAGAGTTGGAAGGTGGTCCGGAAGAAGCTTACGGCAGTGCGGTTCGCTCTGGTATGGCAGTCGCTATTGGTTCTTATACAACTTTCGATTTCAGTAAAAAATTGCCGCAAGTTACCAACCTGATTAATGATTCAGTTAAGGGTAATAGCAATGGTATTGCAGATATTGGCGATGTCAGTTCAACTGTTTTTGATTTTACCTACGCGCGCCAAAAAATGGATGTCAGTCAAGTTAAGTTCGACGCTAAATATGAATTTGACAGTTTCATCCTGGAGGGTGGGGTGGAAACACGCAATATGCAAAGCGCGCAGCAACAATCCAGTTGGCAAAAGCAGGGTGGTGGTAATAGCGTTGCATTTCCCATGGATATTCCGGATGAGTTAATCGAAAACTATAACTATGTCGGTGGATTTGATGATTTTAATACGGCGGGCTACCAAACAGATGGCTTCCGGGCTGATGCAGTCAAATTAGCCGAGTGGGGTGCGGCAACCTACGGTGCTAAAGCTGCGGTACCTTGGGGGGTTGCGTATAATCCTAATTTTTCTACCAATACCATTATCGAGGAAGAAACTGCAGCCGCTTATGTGCAGTTTGGTTTTGAATCGGAATTATTTAGCAGACCTGTTAATTTGCTTGCCGGTGTACGCTATGAAACTACCGATGTGGCGTCATCAAATTCAATGTTGGTTCCAACAGAAGTTACCTGGACGGACAATAATGATTTTCTGTTGGTTCGCTCAACGACACCTACTATGTATGCACAAAAAAGTGACTACGATAACCTGTTACCGAGTGTTGATTTTGATATTGCATTGACCAGTGAAATTAAAGCGCGCGCATCTTATAGCACCACCATTTCGCGTGCGGGTTACGGTAATTTGACCTCTGGCGCTACTATCAGTGCTACCGGGGGTTTGAACCAGCCAACAGGATTGGGCGGCCAGCCAGTTGCCAGTTCGCAGAATCCGGCGCTCCTGCCTTTGGAGTCAGATAACTTCGACGTTTCAGTTGAATATTATTTTGATGATGCCAGTTATGTGTCGATCGGTTTTTTTGAAAAACATGTTGAGAATTTTATTGGTTCCGAGCAAGTTTATGAAAACCATTTTGGTTTGTTAGATGCGACTGCTGGCCCCCGTGCGCAACAAGCTGCCGCCGCGTTACAAGCAATTAATCAGCCTGTGACTGAGGACAGCTTGTTTGTGATGACTGCAATTTTGGATAACCCACAAGATTTCCCGAATGGCGCAGCGGATTTTAAAACGCCAGCACAAGATCCAACCTTTTGGGGCAGCGTGGCGACTAAATATGATATCTCGCCGGAGGCAGGTGATCCTGAGTTGTTGTATTTGACTACCAAACCTATTAATAACAAAGAAGCAAAAATTAATGGCGTTGAACTTGCTGCGCAACACTTCTTTGGTGAAAGCGGTTTTGGTATTCAGGGTAACTACACCATCGTAAATGGTGATATTGGTTACAACAATGCATCGCCCACTAATATTACCCAGTTTGCATTAACGGGGTTGAGCGATACCGCGAACCTCGTGCTCATGTATGAGAATGAAGTATTGCAGGCACGTGTTGCTTATAACTGGCGCGACGCGTATCTAGCTGGATATACCAGTTCTAACCCGACCTATGTTGAGGATTATGCGCAAATCGATATGAACGTGAGTTACGAGGTGACGGATAACATCACGCTATCATTCGAAGGTTTGAATCTCACGGGTGAAGATAGTCGCGCCCATGGCCGTACAGAATTGTTAGTGTGGAATATATATGACCTTGGTCCGCGCTACCAACTTGGCGCGCGGTATGATTTTTAATTGGGTGGTGTGTTCACTGGGTTAAAAACGATAAAGCCGCTCTTACCAGCGGCTTTATTTTTATACATACACTGGGGGTTTTTAACATGGGCAGGCATGTCGTATTAAATAATATCGAGCATAAAGATTTAAAGGTGATTACCCGCTATTCCGCCGCTTTTGGTTATGACGTTTCCAATGTCCTGACTTTTGTAACGGAGTTTTCTGCCGTGCACAAAGAGTATCCGATTTTCTTTCACGCAGATCCCAAGACACACAAGTTGCGCCCGGTGGCAATGTTAGGCTTTGATGATAATGAAAATCTATTTTTGGATGAGCATGGGGCACCCAACGGTTGGCGCGCACGTTATATTCCCGCTTTCAGTGCGCGCGGTCCCTTTTTAATTGGTTTCCAGAATCAGCTAAAAGATGGTGGAGATGAACATACTCCCGTGATACACCTGGATATAGATGATCAACGCTTGAGCGAGCATGAAGGTGAGGCGATTTTTTTACCGTTGGGTGGTAACAGTGAGTATTTAAATGCAGTGAATCATCGGTTGCAATTAATTCTTCAGGGGCTTTCCTTAAATGACGCAATGATTGCAGCATTTTCTGAATTGGATTTAATTGAACCTGTGAATCTGCAAGTGCAATTCGATAATCACCATGAATATCGTATCCATGGTTATCACACTGTGGATAAACAAAAGCTGGCGGCTCTGGCGTCTATCCCTTTAGCTAGATTGAACGCGGCAGGCTTTTTGGAGGCGGCCCACTATATGATATCGTCGCTGGAAAATATTCCTGCGTTAGTTGAGTTGAAAAATAAAAAGTGCATTCACAGCATGCTATAGCTCTTGTGGAATAAGCAAAAAAAGAGCAAAAAAAATCCGGCAGTTGCCGGATTTTTTTTTGCCTACAGGAATGCCGGCTATTGGCAAACGCTACCCGCTACCTGCGGTATCACTGCCGCACCAGTACCTTTAGTGCCCTGGAATCCAAAAATAACGGTTTGTCCTGGTTGAATAGTAGAGTTCCAACTTAAATTGCTCGCGCTATAAGGGTTGTTACCCGCTGTATTGGCATTCCAACTGTTGGTCATGCGTGAATTGTCGCTATAGCTCCAGCTGACATTCCAGCCATTAATTGCAGTCGTACGATTGTTGGTGATGCGAATATCGGCGGTAAAACCGTTGTTCCACTGATTGGTAACAACATATTGGCAATTACTCGTTGCAGTACTAGAAGCCAGGCTTGATGCGGCAAGTGAAGACGCTGCACTTGATGTTGACGAAGCTGGCATTGACGATGCAGGAACAGAGGATGCTGCAATCGACGAGGCCGGTCTGGATGATGCGGGTATAGATGATACTGGTGTTGAAGATGCCGGTATGGACGAAGCGGCAACACTGGATCTGGATGAAGCTGGTGCTGATGACATTGATCTCGATGATGCCATCGACGACGATGCAGCAGTCATAGTGAGCGCACAATTATCAACAGTAAAGTCCCAGCCGGGGTTATCTGCAGTATTCGCGAGGCGTACACCAAATTTGCTATCGTAGTTATCGCCTCCCACGGGTATTTTTGCGGAAGTGGTACAGCGGGTGCTGCCATCGCCAGCCACATCGCAAGTACTGGTGACGATATTAGTCAGGTCAACATCTTCTTCAATAAATAATTGCACCTTGGTGGCATTTGTTCCCGTCGTCGCGACATCGCATGCAAAGCTATAAGTATTCCCCGCAACTGTATCGACTTTTTGGTAGAGCTGGCCGTGCCAATTTAATTCAGTGCTGTCGGTATAAAAACGCACACTATTATTTTCGTAGCGCACATCGCGCAGATCACCGGTTGGCTCAAAGGAGTAAATACTCCAGCCGTTGGCACTGCCGGTAAATTCACCATTAATAAGTACAGTAGAGCCATTACTGCCGCCACCGGAGGTATCAATGATTTCTTCAACGGGCGACATGCCGCTGGCGAAATGCGTTTTACTGTAAGTGAATTTGCGCAGACTTTCACCGCTAAACACTAACAGCAATGTGGTATTCGCACCGATGTTGGCAGTGTATTGCTGCGTGCTGTTTGCATTGATATTAATTTTTACATCGGTTGATGCAATTGCATCGTTATTGAGGCGCAGTGTGAAATTTTGCGCACTGGTGCCGCGGTTCATTACCATCACTGATCGCTGTGTACCATTCACGGTACCATAGGCCACCACATTGGTATTGCTCGATACTCCATCCGCATAAGTTCCGCTCATGAATTTGCTAACAAATGCCATGTGATGATAGGAGGAGCGCGGTGTGCCGTTACCATCAATCATGCTGAAATCTGACCCGGAGCGCTTTCCGTCATTTTCAAACATCGACCAGGTTGCCGCATAAGTAGCTTGGTATTTCATAGCGTACCCGAGAACCTGACCAAACATTTGGCCGTTTTCATAGGTGTGTACCACTGTGCCGTCTTTGGAATTATATTCACCAATCCCCCATTGCAGCGCATTGGCACCGGAGCGGTTGTGGCGAATATTGGCTGCATCAACCAATGCTTTGCTATTTTTGATGCTGTTTAAAAAGCTTGCTGCACCTTGAATGGCAGGATCTATACCGGCGTCCTGCGGGTATGAATGCCAGGAAATGCCATCTATATAGTAATAATCTTTGCCGGGAATCTTTCCGCCGATATCGTTGGCGCTGCCGCTGTTAAACATTTCACCTAAATAATTCATAAAGTAGGCTTCATCCGGGCCAAAAATTTTAATGCTCGGGTCTACCGCTTTCATTGCAATAGAAAGGGGTTTGATATAACCGCTGACAACTGCCGCCAGGGCGGCGTTGTCTGCTGGTTTGCCCGCCTGCAGCCAAGGTTCGTTGCCAATGTTCCAATATTTAATGTTCAGCTTCTTGGTCACGTTGAGGTACTGCACCATGCTGACAGCAGCGGCGACGCGGTCATTTAATGGTGTGGCATAGTTGTATTGTGAAACCTGAACAAGCGGCTCTGCACCGGCTGCTCTGATTTTGAGAATCCACTGTTCCATAATTTCATTGCTGGGCATGTCTTCATCAAATTGGTGGCCACCAATGCGAATCAGCTTGGTGTTCATATCTTTGGTTTGCTGCCATACCGTTTCGCTGGGAGTAGCACCAGTATCTTCGTTTGCATACCATAAATTATTGCCTACCAATATCGGGCTAACTTGTTGTGCAAGTAACGCTGATGACATGGTGCCAGCAATCAGCAGCCCGAGTGTAGTGCCAATGGATTTTATAAAGCGCCCATTGTTGTGTTGGTAATTTTTCATAATTATTTTTCTCTAAGTAAGCTGCGCGCGACAATTGCAGGGTG
>NZ_JBRFPI010000233.1:5755-7259 GCF_053579595.1 Cellvibrio sp. | reverse complement strand
GTCTCAAAGAAATTCTTCTCCTTACGCAAATCCATAATCTCACTCATCCACGGGAATGGATTCTGTGCGCCTGGGAATTGTTCTTTCAAGCCAACTTGTGAGCAGCGGCGGTTGGCGATGAAGTGGAGGTATTCTTCCATCATCGCGGCATTCATGCCGAGTACACCGCGTGGCATAGAATCGCGGGCGTATTGGATTTCTAACTCGGTGCCTTCCAGAATCATTTGGATAACTTCTTGTTGGAATTCTGCAGTCCACAAGTGCGGGTTTTCCAATTTGATTTGGTTGATTACATCGATACCAAAATTCAAATGCATGGATTCATCGCGCAGGATGTATTGGAACTGTTCGGCAACGCCGGTCATTTTGTTGCGGCGGCCCATGCTGAGGATTTGACTGAATCCGCAGTAGAAGAAAATACCTTCGGTCACTACATAAAACGCGACGAGGTTGCGCAGCAATTCCTGATCAGTTTCTGGTGTGCCGGTGGTGAAGGTTGGGTCGCCCAGTGTTTGGGTGTGTTTCAAACTCCATGCGGCTTTGTTCGCAACGCTTGGCAATTCGCGGTACATGTTGAAGATTTCGCCTTCATCCATGCCCAGCGATTCAATGCAATATTGATAGGCGTGAGTGTGGATCGCTTCCTCGAATGATTGACGCAAAATGTATTGGCGGCATTCGGGGTTGGTGATCAAACGGTAAATCGCGAGTACGAGGTTGTTCGCTACCAATGAGTCAGCAGTAGAGAAGTAACCGAGGCTGCGCATCACAATGCGGCGCTCGTCATCGGTCAGGCCGTCTTTGCTGCGCCAGGTGGCGATGTCCGCGGTCATGTTGACTTCTTGTGGCATCCAGTGGTTGGAGCAGCCATCAAGGTATTTTTGCCATGCCCAGTCGTATTTGAAGGGAACGAGTTGGTTCAAGTCGGCGCGGCAGTTGATCATGCGCTTTTCATCTACCTGAATACGCGCTGCGCCCATTTGCAATTCTTCCAAGCCGGGAGCTGGATCAAGTGCGGCGAGGCTCGCGCGCGCTTTGGCGAGTTCAGGGCTGATGCCTTCTTCTTTGGCGGCTGCAGCAAAGGCGGTATTAACGGCTTGTGCATCGGCAGCGGCGCTTGCTTGAGTCGCTTGTGCTTGTGCAATTTGCGCTTGGGTTTGTTGCACGACTGGCTCGGCAGCTTTGCTCAATGCATTGCTAATCGCGTCCTGACGGGCGGTTTCTCTTACGGCTTCTTCGCTGTCGAATTCATCCCAACTTAGCATGTGATCCTCGTTCTCTCTGTGTTGTTTACCAACAAATATTTTTCGTTTTATCGATGTATAGCGTCGTCACGAGCGACGGTAGATCAAGGCGAAGATGCTGTAAAAAAGCGGAGTTTACTTTTTCGTAAATGAGCATTTTTTACAGCGTCTTCAACGCAGAGCTACCGAGCGCAGTAGGCGCTACTGGCAGGCTTCGCAATCCGGATTGTCTATCGAACAGGCCAAAGGCACTGGCGCTG
>NZ_JBRFPI010000233.1:0-5655 GCF_053579595.1 Cellvibrio sp. | reverse complement strand
TGGCAGGCTTCGCAATCCGGATTGTCTATCGAACAGGCCAAAGGCACTGGCGCTGCTTCGGCGAAACTCGCGGCTTCTACTTCTGATACGGCAGGTTTTGCAGCAGCAGGTGCAGCAGACAAACCGCTCGCGCCACCGGCAGAGACTGCGTTCAATGCACCGGTGTTAATGGTGGATTTTTCAGTGGTAGTTGCAGCCAAGGCACGCAGGTAATACGTAGTCTTTAAGCCGGAGAACCATGCCATGCGGTAAGTAATGTCTAATTTTTTACCGTTAGCGCCCGCGATGTAGAGGTTCAAGCTCTGTGCCTGGTCGATCCACTTCTGGCGACGGCTGGCGGCTTCTACGATCCACTTGGGTTCTACTTCAAACGCGGTGGCGTAGATGGCTTTCAGGTCGGCTGGAATGCGGTCGATCTTTTGCAGTGAGCCTTCGTAGTATTTCAAATCGTTAACCATTACCGCATCCCACAGGCCACGGGCTTTGAGGTCGTGTACCAAGTGCGGGTTAACTACGGTGAATTCGCCAGAGAGGTTGGATTTCACGTAGAGGTTTTGGTAAGTCGGTTCAATCGACTGGGTTACGCCGGTGATGTTAGAAATAGTTGCGGTTGGTGCAATCGCCATCACGTTGGAGTTGCGCATACCCTGTGCTTTTACTTGTGCGCGCAAAGTCGCCCAATCGAAAGTTTGGCCACGGTCAACTTTGATGTAATTCTCGCCACGGTTTTGCGCGAGCAGTTCAATCGAGTCAATCGGCAGAATGCCTTTGCTCCAGAGTGAACCGTCAAAGGTTGAGTACTTGCCGCGCTCGGCTGCCAATTCGCTGGACGCTTTGATCGCGTAGTAGCTTACGGCTTCCATGGAGGTATCGGCGAAATCTACGGCTTGTTGTGAGCTGTAGGCGATACGTTGTTCATAAAGCGCATCCTGGAAGCCCATGATGCCGAGGCCGATAGGACGGTGACGCAGGTTGGACGCTTTGGAGGTCGCAACGGCGTAGTAGTTAATGTCGATCACGTTATCGAGCATGCGGATCGCAGTCTTAACGGTGCGCTCCAGTTTTGCTTGATCGAGCTTGCCATCCACAATGTGTTGCGCAAGGTTGATGGAGCCGAGGTTACATACCGCGATTTCATCGTTTGCCTTGGTGTTCAAAGTGATTTCAGTACACAGGTTGGATGAGTGCACTACACCCACATGCTGCTGCGGGCTGCGCAGGTTGCATGGGTCTTTAAAGGTGATCCATGGGTGGCCGGTTTCAAACAGCATGCCCAGCATTTTTCTCCACAGATCCAATGCACGCACGGTTTTGAAAACTTTGATTTTGCCCGCAGCGGCTTGGGCTTCATAAAACGCGTAGCGCTCTTCAAAAGCTTTACCGTACAAATCGTGCAGATCAGGTACATCGTTCGGAGAGAAGAGGGTCCACTCTTTATCATCAAACACGCGCTTCATGAATGCATCGGGCACCCAGTTGGCGGTGTTCATGTCGTGGGTACGGCGACGGTCATCACCGGTGTTTTTGCGCAGCTCAAGGAATTCCTCGACATCCATATGCCAGGTTTCCAAATACGCACACACAGCACCTTTGCGCTTGCCGCCTTGGTTTACTGCTACAGCGGTATCGTTGGCCACTTTCAGGAAGGGAACTACACCTTGTGATTTACCGTTGGTGCCTTTGATGTACGCGCCGAGTGCGCGTACGGGCGTCCAGTCATTACCCAAACCGCCAGCGAATTTGCTCAGCATGGCGTTGTCTTGCATGGCTCCGTAAATACCGTGGAGATCATCGGGTACGGTAGTCAGGTAGCAAGAGGACAACTGCGGACGCAAGGTGCCTGAGTTGAACAGGGTTGGGGTAGAGCTCATGTAGTCGAATGAAGACAGCAGGCGATAGAACTCAATCGCGCGGTCTTCACGGTTGTCTTCTTGAATCGCCAAGCCCATCGCCACACGCATAAAGAATATTTGCGGCAGTTCGATGCGGGTGTCATTGCTGTGGATGAAGTAGCGGTCGTACAGGGTTTGCAGGCCGAGGTAGGTGAACTGCAGATCGCGCTCGGCGATCAGGGCTTTGCCCAGTTTTTCCAAATCGAAATTCAATAATTCAGGGGATACCAGCTCCAGCTCAACACCTTTTTTGATGTAGAGAGGCAGAGTTTGCGCGTAATAGGTTTCCATCTCGGCCTGGGTAGCAGAGGTGGCCACGCCAAAGAAGCTCAGGGCTTCAGCGCGCAGTTTGTCCATCAACAGACGGGCAGTGACGAAAGAATAGTTAGGTTCTTTCTCTACCAGGGTGCGGGCAGTGATCACCAGTGAGGTGTTCACGTCTTTTTCAGCCACGCCGTCATAGAGGTTGCGCATGGCTTCATCGAGGATGGCTTTCTCTTCCACACCGGCCAAACCGGCACAGGCTTCACGCACGATGGTGCGCATACGGCCAATGTCGAGCAGGGCGCGGGTGCCATCGGCCAATACGACGTTCAATGCGGGGTAATCCGGATCTGGCTCTTGTGATGCCGGTTGTTTTTGGGCGCGCAGGCGGGCGTGCTCTTCGCGGTAGAGCACGTAATCGCGGGCGATTTTTTGTTCGCCAGAGCGCATCAGGATAAGTTCAACCTGATCCTGGATCTCTTCAATATGAATAGTGCCGCCCGAAGGCATGCGGCGTTTAAAGGTAGCGGTGATTTGTTGGGTGAGGCTGCTCACCACTTCGTGTACACGGGTAGAGGCAGCGGCAGTGCCGCCTTCTACGGCCAAGAATGCCTTGGTCATGGCGATGGCGATTTTGCTGGCATCGAAAGGAACCACCGTCCCGTTGCGCTTGATCACACGCAATTGCCCCGGCGCTGTTGCGGTAAGGCTCGACGAGCCGCCGTGGATGTCGTGTTGGATGTTGGTTGTGCCGGTGGTTTGTTCAATGTCAGTGTGCATAGACGTCTCCCGCGTGAGGTCATTCCCGATTGAAGTTGATTCTGTTTGTTCTTACAAAAAGCATTGTCGATATAAAGACAGTGCTGACTAGCGTTTGCGATCTTGCTGACCCGCTTGTCTGCCGTATCGATGGCGGTTGCATTATTAAAATCAGGGTTCAGAACACCGTTTTCTGTTGATTGGCATACCACTAGATATAGTGGTTGGTAATCAACCGGCTGTGCCCATACTACTGATGCCTTCCCGGTGTGTTGAAACGACAGGTCGGCCGCTAATGACAGCTAGTTTTTACGCAATGACTGTGATTAACGTTCAATTGGGTCAAAAATCTGCTTGACGATTTGCTCCATGAGCGATAAGCGATATTGTGGTGTTTGGCACCGGCAATACCTATATCTAGGGGTAAATCGCGAATGGGCTACAAGATAATGCGGTTAGGGGTTTTATGCAAGCTTGAAAACCTGTGGATAAGGTGTGGGTGGAGCCGGTAAAAACTGGGGGCAAGTAGCGAAATCCCTGTAGAACTACGGGAAATCCAGTGTTGCCGTGACTCATACCCAAAATGACACTTTGTCGTGCAGCTTAGACTTTTTTTGCATGTATGTAGGGGTGTGATATGACTACATATTGTGTTTGCGGTTTTTAACAGCTGTTTGTGTTTAGGCGACACAAAAGGCGTGGTTTTTGAGCGCCGCCCTTGTGCTGCAAGGGCGGCTTGAAATTGCTGGTGTTGGTCTCTGTATTAGCGTTTGGCAAGCGCCGCCAGGCGGTGTAAACGGTGTGAACTTTCCATCATGGCGCGACTATTGTGGTAAGGGCATTTCCACATACTCAGGGTGGGTTGGACTATCACCTGGCCGGATTTGTTTGTCCCCCAGTGCCACTCACCGGTTGTATTGTTCACCAGATGCACCTTGATAAAACCCCATGTGCGTGTAGTTGCACTCAGGTATTTGGTATCGCCGGTAATTTCATAGGCGTTGATAAAGCCGACCAGAGCTTCTGCTTGCGCCCACCAATCCTTGCCGGCATTAGTCAAACCTTTGTGAGCCGAAGCTTCGTTATACAGGGCTCCGTCGGTATCCACTCCTTCAGCTAGAGTGGTATCGGCAATCTTTACTGCCAGCGCGCGGGTGCGGTTGATCAGGTCGGTATCACCCAATACTTCAGCGGCCTCGACTAATAGCCAAGCGGCTTCAATATCGTGGCCGTAGGAAATGCCATCGCCTTGCACCTGCCAATCGGCATCCATAAAGAGGGCGAGATGGTTAGTTGTGCGGTTGAGGATTTTGCCGAGCATGATGTTAACCAGCGTCTTCTGCTGCTTTTTCAGCTGCCCATCCGGCCAAACGCGCAATAGATTGGTGTAAGCCTCCATCACATGTAGATGGGTATTTTGCGATTTGGCGGTTGTCACACCGAGGCTATTTACGGGTTTGGCGAGTGGTCGCCAATCTTCACCCACTACCTCCAGATAGCCGCCATGCTTCCTATCCAACGCGTATTGTTCGATTAGTCGATACAGGGTTTTAGCGCGTTCCAGTGCCTGCCGGTTACCAGTCGCACGGAAGTATTCGCTGTAGCCGTAGATACCAAAGACCTGCCCGTAAATCTGTTTATGGGTTTGCGCTGGTTTACCATCGCCCGCTACTGACCAGTAAAGGCCGCCGTTTTTGTTATCCCAAAAAGTGGCTTCCAGATCTTTAAATGCGCGATCAGCCAGCTTGCGATAGGCCTCATCCCGATAATTCCGATACGCTGCTGAGTAACTCCATAAAATTCGGCTGGAGAGCAGGGCGCCACGCTCGGCGCCCGGGTCCGGTTCTCCATCGGCGCTGACCTGCCCGTAAAAACCGCCGGTCTCGGGATTGGGTGCCTGTTTAATCCAATAGGGCAGGATATTGCCGGTGAGTTCCTGCTCAAACTCACCAGCCATCTGCAATAGGGCTTCTGCTGATGGTAGGTGTGATGCGGGCTGTGCAGGTGCGGTAGCAGGGAGCACCGCGAGCGCGAGGCTAAAAAGGAGTCGTTTCATGGGGTTCCTGATTATTCGAATGAGCTGTATCCAGGCGCTGTGCCTGAGCGGGCGCATACTACAGTAACCGGTTACATTTGAGTGTAAAAAAAAGGGGCCTAAGCCCCTTCTGATGCATGCGATAACCTCCTTGCCTGTTGTCTTCCTTGCTCTAACGCTTTTTATGATGAGCTGAATGCGTTACAGCTTGATGACGTATTTTTATCCCGAAACACTTTTTTCGGTTATTACATACCTTTAGGGTTATAGACCCACAGCATGTTGTTCACGTGGTTGCTGGTGTCTTCTCCAATCAACACGCGGCCATCATCCAATACTTCGATGTTGTCGGGTTGAGCTATGCCGTTCACGTCACACTTGTCGGTAGTGCTGCTGCCGTTGTAAGCGCCGCCCACGACCACAGGTTGCATACGATCCACGTTGTAGTTCATGTCGAAGCCGAAACGGTAAACAGCGCCGCAACGGTTTTCTTTAACCTGAATGTCACCGGTAGTGTCGGCCATTGCACCGCGTACTTCAGCCATGGCAACGTACATGAATGGTACGCTGCGATCTTTGGCGCCATCGTAGTTGATGTTGATACCTTCCATCTTGTTGAACTCAACGGTTGCGCCCTTGGCTTTGGCAGCGCGCAGAGTTTCAAGGAACGCAACACGGTTGTCGGCAGCACCACCAGCGGCCCAG
>NZ_JBRFPI010000232.1:2245-7282 GCF_053579595.1 Cellvibrio sp. | reverse complement strand
GTTTTCAAACCCATGGATTCATAGGCCATATTGCCCGCCAGGATCATCAAATCCGCCCAGGACAGCTTGTTGCCGTATTTCTTTTTAATCGGCCACAAGAGGCGGCGGGCTTTGTCCAGATTGCCATTGTCCGGCCAGCTATTGAGTGGGGCAAAACGTTGGTTGCCAGTACCTGCACCGCCACGGCCGTCGGCTATGCGGTAACTACCGGCGGAGTGCCAGGCCAAACGAATCATTAAACCGCCGTAGTGACCCCAATCCGCTGGCCACCAAGCCTGGCTGTCAGTCATCAGCGCCTTGAGATCGTTTTTAACGGCTTGCAGATCGAGCTTTTTGAATTCTTCGGCGTAGTTGAAATCATCGCCAAGCGGATTGGTCTTGCGGTCGTGTTGATGCAGGATGTCGAGGTTCAACGCATTTGGCCACCAGGCCGTATTGGACTTACTCGACGCGGTATTGCCGCCGTGCATCACCGGGCATTTACCTGCAGATGGGTTGTTATCCATGGTTATCTCCTGTTTCTCTGGTTAGATTGCAAACGTAGATTCGATTGGGTAACACAGCTGCGCACCAGCAGCCGTTGTTTCACTTATCTCGTGGACAAGACAACCTTAGTCGAAAACCCTGCAATTAGTTAAATTTATAATTGATAACAGCGCGATAGCTTTAGGATATAAATAGAAAAGGCCACAAGTTTGCGGCCTTCTGAAGGAAAGTTATAAAAGATAATTGTTAAAACGCTTGTTTTAATTTAGAAAAAATCCAGTTAAATCTGCACCCGCGTACCCAATTCAATCACCGCGTTGTCGGGCAAGCGGAAGAACTCCACTACGCCGCCGGCATTGCGCGTCATAGCCGCAAACAAGCGCTCGCGCCAGGGCGCCATACCACCACCGGGTGTGGAGACAATCGACTCGCGACTTAAGAAGTAACTGGTTTGGAAATGCGGGATGGTTAACCCGTAGCGCTCACAAAGCTTTAATGCGCGCGGCACATCGGGTGCGTCCATAAAACCAAAGTTGACGGTCACGCGCCAGAAACTGTTACCCAACTCTTCCAATTGGATGCGCTCATCCTCGCCCACCCAAGGCACATCTTTAAATTGCACAGTCAGAATTAAATTGCGTTCATGCAACACCTGATTGTGTTTCAGGTTGTGCAGCAATGCCTGAGGAACGGTAGACGCATCGGCCACCATATACACGGCTACCCGTGCGGCGCGCTGAATTTCGTCGGGACGCAAGGTGGGTAGAAAAGATCCCAACTCCAAGCCATCGCGATGAATGCATTGCATCACAATCGTCCGGCCGCGCTGCCAAGTGCTCATGATTAAAAATAAAACTGCAGCGACCAGTAGTGAGAACCAACCGCCGTCTAAAAATTTAAGCGCACAGCCCGCGACCAGAAAAATATCCACTGCCAAAAACAATAAGGTCGCACCGATTGCAATTGGCAGCGGTAATTTCCAGCGGCCGCGCACCACAAAAAATGTCAGGCACGTCGTTGTCGCCATAGTGACCGTCACCGCAATTCCGTATGCACCTGCCAAACCGGATGAGCTACCAAAGAACAGCACTACTGCAATCACCCCGGCAAGCAACATCCAATTCACGGCGGGCATGTAGATTTGCCCGGATTCCCGTGCCGAGGTGTGCTGCACGGTCATGCGCGGTAAAAATCCCAACTGGATTGCCTGGCGCGTCATCGAGTAAGCGCCAGAAATCACCGCTTGTGAGGCGATGATCGCCGCCAAAGTGGCGATAATAAGCGCAGGCCAAATCAGGGTTTGCGGGAAGAGTTTGTAAAAAGGATTAGCGATAGCCGTTGGATCAGCCAATAAGAGTGCGCCCTGCCCCATGTAATTCAGTGCGAGCGATGGCAATACCAGATAGGTCCAGGCGATCTGGATCGGCTTGCGCCCGAAGTGGCCCATATCAGCGTAGAGCGCTTCAGCGCCGGTCAGTGCCAACACGATTGCACCAATCGCGGCAAATACATACCAGCCGCGCCCCGCGAGAAAATTCCAAGCCTCCAGAGGGTTAAGCGCAGCAAGAATTGCAGGCTGAGCGATAATATGGGCAATGCCCGATACCGCCAGCATCGAAAACCAAATAGTCACTATGGGACCAAACACTTTGCCCATGGCACCTGTACCGAAGCGCTGCACCAGAAACAGGCTGATCAGAATCGCCAGGGTAATCGGGACAACCAACGGTTTTAGCGCCGGAGTCGCTACCTCCAATCCTTCCATCGCACCCAGAACAGAAATCGCTGGCGTGATAATGCTATCGCCATAAAACAGCGTGGCTCCGAACAATCCAATCATCAGGATGATACGGCGCAATTGTGGATTGGTGCTGGCAGTCTTGGCGGCAAGTGCCGTCAGCGCGAGTGAACCGCCTTCACCGCGATTATCTGCCCGCAAAATCAGGATCACGTATTTCAGCGTCACCACCAACATCAACGCCCAAAAGATGGTGGATACGGCGCCGACAATATGAGTCGCATCCAAAGGTACTCCAGTCGCCGGAGCAAAAATTTCTTTTACCGTGTACAGCGGGCTGGTGCCTATATCGCCATAAACAACACCGATGGCAGCCAAAGTCAGCGCGGCCATACCTTGACGTGCGGGCGTTGAGGGGGATGAAGAATCGGGTTCGATGGGTAATGAAGAGGAGACAGTCATGGGAAAAACCTATGCAATGAAGACATCGCCAGTGTTCCCAATCGCGCATCAGGATCGCATAAGTATTATCGAAACCGAATCAGCTTTCGGTATCCAGCAGGCGATACCCCACCCCCGGCTCAGTCAGCAATAACTGCGGCTCTGCCGGATTATCTTCCAGCTTGGCGCGCAGCTGTCCCATATAAAGCCGCAGATAATGGGTGTGCTCCAGATATTCCTGCCCCCACACATCCACCAATAACTGGCGATGGGTTACCACCTGCCCCGCGCTGCGCACCAGCCGCGCCAGCAAATTAAATTCGGTGGGGGTTAGATGGACGGCATCACCCTTGCAGCTAACGCGATGATTGGCGAGATCAATCACCAGATCACCCTGTTCATAGCGAGTGACCGCCGCACGCACCTGATTGCCGCGATGACGCAGCGCCACCCGCATACGCGCGAGCAATTCGCCGATGCTAAAAGGTTTCACCAGATAATCATCGGCACCTTCATCCAACAGGTGGATTTTCTGCCCCTCTGCTTCGCGTGCGGAGATGATAATCACCGGCGTCGATTGTTTGCGCCTGAGCTTCACCAACAAATCGCTGCCATCGCCATCCGGTAAACCTAAATCCAGCAGAATCAAATCAAACGCCGGTGTGCTCGCTTCCTCCAATTGCGTTTGGCCGTACATCGCAATCGCTTCGGCCAAACTTGCCGCCGTAAGCACTTGGTAACCCTCAACCAGCAATGCTTCGCGCAGGGTTGCGCGCAGTTCGCGGTCGTCTTCCACCAACAATAAACGCAAACTCATAGATGGCTTTCCGGATTAACGGGTTGGGAGCGCAGGGGCAAATGACATTCAAAACTGGCACCGGTAGTTGGGGCATGGAACTCCAGTTCACCACCGTGGGCGCGGGCGATAGCGCGGCACAGCGCCAAGCCAATTCCCGTTCCGCCCGCACCGCCAGGTTTACGGTGGTCGCCACGCTGGAAAACCTCAAATATCTGCTCGTAATCCGCTGCAGCAATACCGGTTCCTTGATCGCGCACAGCGAATATCAAATGGTGTTTATCTAAATAGGCCAATACCGTGATTGGCGACTCGGGCGGACTGTATTTGAGTGAGTTGTCGATCAGGTTTTCCAGTAGTTGTGATAGCAAAAGGGAATCGCCCCACAAGAGCGGTAAATGTGATTCAAGTTTTGCACTCAAGCGCTGCTGCGGATCATGGCTGCGCATACGGCGCATTACACTGCCGATGATTTCCTCGGCCGATTCCCAATCGCCTTGAATGTTGCCACCAATCGCATCCAGCCGCGCCAGTTGTAATACGTTGCTGGTCAAACGGCGCAGGCGATCGGCTTCCTCCACAATGCTGTGCGCTAACTGTTGACGTTGCATATCGGACAGGCGTTCGCTTTGCTGATCAAGGGAAGATGCGGCACCCATGATGGTTGCGAGCGGTGTGCGGTAATCGTGGGAGATAGCCGCGAGCAAGGTATTGCGCACAACTTGTGCCTGAGCTTGATCGCGCGCCTGCCGCTCTTGCTGTTGGATATGATGCCGTTCCAAGGCAGCACCCATTTGGTCGCACAGCGCCTGGGCTTGGGTCAGTGCCGGAAACTCATCGGCACTGGTGATGCCGGAAATCATCGCCGCACCCGAGGTCATACTGCGCCCGCGCAGCGGCAAATAAAGTGCATCCAATTCCTGATAGTGCCCAGTGCCCGGCCCTAGCGGTTGGCCAGTGCGCAAGCAGTGCCAAAGTGCTTCTTCATGTTCAGGATTAACGCTACCTATGCGCTGTAAAGCGGAGGGCAGATTAGTAGGAGGAAGCTGGTTATTCAGGGCGACCAACGCCACCGTATGATTGTTTGCTTTTCCCACAGACAATCGCCCCAACGCCTGATGCAATTCATCCAGCAGCGAACCGGGTTCACTGGCATCGCGCAGCTTATCGCCCCAAATACGCAGCTCTTCGGCCGCATGGGCGTAAGCCTGGGCGCGGCGCGACTGTTCACGCAAAAACACCATCAAACCCGCGATGATGATATTCACCAACATCATGGCAATCAGCAAGACCGTGTGTTGATGGAGGTCTATCGCGAAGGTGCCGCGCGGTGGGACAAAGCTCCAGTTAAACGCCATCAACCCAACCACACTCGCCAGCAAGGTCACACTCAGCGGCAGCCAAAGCGCTGCAAGTGCAGAGGTCAGCACCAGAATCAGGCTGAGATTAACCGGGTCGAAATGGGCATCAAAAAAGAGCAACACACACCAGCCCAGTAACCAAATTACCAGGCCGATGCTATACCGCAGAAATTGTTGTGAAGACGTGAGTGCGTTCATAGGCGAGAGCTTAGCAG
>NZ_JBRFPI010000232.1:0-2145 GCF_053579595.1 Cellvibrio sp. | reverse complement strand
TACCGCAGAAATTGTTGTGAAGACGTGAGTGCGTTCATAGGCGAGAGCTTAGCAGTATCTTCGTTAGTAATACGTTAGGATTGGTGTAGATTACACAGGCTATCAGCTGATGGCGCAGCTTCCTTTAACCGCAATATTTGATCGGATACCAAGCATGTTTGAGCTTGTAAAAAAGGCATTGATTGTTGTTATTGTTCTATTTTTCGCGAAGATTGGCTGGCAAATAGTCGTTGATGACTATAGTTATCAAAGCTGGCCCACCGCTCCAGCGCGCTTAATCTCAGCTGAAGTTGCGGTCGGATCAAAAAAGAATGGGAGCCGCTATTTTGTAGTCCAAACCACCTATGACTTCACGGTCAACGGCAAGGTGTATAACTCGGGCGCCAATAAAATCGGTGTGCCTCGCTTCGCTACCGATCAAGCGGCGTTACAGCACCTGGACGAATTAAAATCTCGCTCGACACACATAGTTCACTACCATCCGCAAACCCCGGAAAAGAACACCCTCAGCCAGTAACATAAAGCATCACTATTTTCTGCAACAAAAAAGGCCTGGAGGCAATCCTCTAGGCCTTTCGCACGACTGATTTTCTACCTGCGTTTTGTTAAAGCACCGACACTATCGCCTTAGCCACATAATCCATTTTTTCGACCGTCAAACCCGCCACACTGATGCGGCTGGTATCGGTCATATAAATGCTGTATTCGCTTTTGAGTTTATGCACTTGCTCCACACTCAAACCCAAAAATGAAAACATACCGCGCTCCTGGGCGATAAAACTGAAATCGCGCCCCTGCTGCAAACCATTCAGCGATTGCACCAGCTGCACACGCAAACCGGCGATACGCTCGCGCATCAATGTCAATTCATCGCTCCAGACTTTGGTCAGTTCATCGCTGTGCAAAATAATATCGATCAGCGCGGCGCCGTGTGCTGGCGGCATGGAATACAAGGCGCGGGTTACGCTTAGCAATTGGCTGTTACCTGCATTGGCTTGTTGCTCATCGGCAAACACCAAACTCAAACTGCCCGCGCGTTCGCGATACAAACCAAAGTTTTTCGAGAAAGATGTTGCGATAACCACTTCCGGCAAGCGCGCCGCCATCAAACGCAACCCGTAGGTATCTTCTTCAAGGCCCTCGCCAAAACCTTGGTAAGCCATATCGATAAACGGAATCACACCGCGCGCTTCCAACACATCGGCAACTTGATCCCACTGCGCGCGCGACAAATCCGCACCGCTCGGGTTGTGGCAGCAAGCGTGAAGCAAAATTAAATCGCCGCGCGGGATTTCATTGATGGTGGCGAGCATGGCCGCAAAATCAATGCTGTGGGTGCTGTAGTCGTAGTAAGGATATTCGCGCAACGTCAAACCGGCACTGCCTAACAGCGGTACATGGTTAGCCCAGGTAGGGATGCTCACCCATAAACTGGCGCCGGGTTTGGCGCGCTGGATCAACTCTGCCGCCACGCGCAATGCGCCACAGCCGCCGGGAGTCTGGATGGTACGCACGCGTTTGGCGGCTACGGCTGGGTGATCTGCACCGTAAATCAACTTCGTAACAGCTTCATTGGCGCCAGGGTAACCCGCGGGTGGTGTGTACGCCTTGCTGGTCTCGCGGGCGATGCGCAATTTTTCCGCTTCCGCCACAGCCTTCATAATTGGCGTTATCCCTGCATCATTTTTGTACACCCCTACGCCCAGATCGACCTTGTTGGGGTTGGCATCATTTGCGTAGGCAATACTTAATCCCAGGATAGGATCGGCAGGCAACAGAGGAAGGGATTCAAACATGGCAAACTCCAGACTCATTGAGCTAGGTAGATGAATAGATAGACGGACAAAAAAACAGGGCGCGATTATACGCCGGGATTTGGGTAACGGCTTGCCAGCGACTTAAAGTCAGGTAAATAAACCACCAGATATGATAAGTTGCGCGGCCTCACAAAAGGAAACTGAGCTATGACATTTGATTGGCAAATAGCGCCGCTAAATCGCGACCTGATACCTGAAATACAGGAGCGCATCGACCAAAAAACCAAACCTCTCGGCGCCCTCGGCCAGCTCGAACAGCTCGCCCTGCAAATCGCTCTGGTGCAGCAGCGCAAACGCCTCAGCATCGAGCGGCCGCTAATGTTAGTCT
>NZ_JBRFPI010000231.1:0-7290 GCF_053579595.1 Cellvibrio sp. | reverse complement strand
CGCAATGGTGAGCATTTGCTCGATGAAACCTTAAAAGAATTGGAAGAAGAATTTGGTGCGCGCTTTGTGCGTGTGCATCGCAATTCACTGGTGTCGGTAAAACATATTGAGGCGCTGGAGCGCAATGCGCAGGGGCAGTATCAAGTGCGCTTGGCGGATACAGAATTACGTCCGGTGATTAGCCGTCGCCATGTGAGTGATTTAAAAGCTTTGCTCAAAATGATTTGATTCGATTTTTAGTGTTTCCTCTTCTTGCAATGATTCATTTTGTTAGTGGTTGATAAGTTTGTGCAATTTTTATGGTTGATCATCTGCAATCATTGCTACCAAAAATGTTTACGCAAAATTTATTTGAATTGAACGCCACCAATTGGAAAAGAGTGATCACTGCACTTTTTTATGGCGCATTACCCTCGACAATGTAACGCTTTTTTCCCCATCCGGGGCAAGCGCTCAATTTACTTATCGTCGAGGGAACAATGAATATCTTTAATAAATTATTACGGCAATCTGCATTACTGCTCGGTGCCGGCTTAACGTTGCAGGCGCCTGGCAGTTTTGCTGCGCGTTGTGAATATCTCGTTCAAAGCGATTGGAATACTGGTTTCGTGGCCGCCATTCGTATTACCAACGACACCAATACCGCTATAAATGGCTGGTCGGTTAATTGGGCCTATAGCGACGGTTCTACCCGCACCGGTGGGTGGAACGCCAATTTCAGTGGTAGCAATCCTTACAGTGCAACTGGTGTTGGCTGGAATAACCAGATTAACCCTGGCCAGTCTGTAGAATTTGGTGTGCAAGGCAATAAAGGTGTAGCCAACAGCCCGGCGCAGCGCCCGGTGGTCACTGGCACTGTTTGCTCGAGCGCACCGGGCAGTTCAAGTAGTTCTAGCACTAGCCGCAGCGTTATTACTTCAGCGTTCAGTTCGTCGCGCATGTCGATCAGTTCATCAAGCATGTCGAGTCGCTCTAGGAGCTCTTACGGATTGAGTCTTAGCAGTAGTTCGATTCCATCCAGTAGCGCATCAACCACCTCAAGCAAGCCTACTATTCCGAGCAGTTCGAGCGCCAGCTCGGTTGAGCCGAATATTCCACCGGTAGCAGTGCTGGACGTGACTGTCCATGGTATGACAGTCTTTATTGACGGCAGCAAGTCCACCGATGCTGAGGGACCTATCTCCTATAAAATTTATACTGGCGATCCAGAGAAACCCACCATTTTTTATCCCTCGGTATGGAATACCTATCAAACCCCTGGTGAATACTCGGTGACCCTGGAGATTTGGGATAGGCGCGGAGCAACAGTCCGGGTCTCGAAAAAGTTCACTGTGCAACCGGTAGCGGGCAATCAGGCGCCCATTGCGATGATATCAGCGGCGCGTGAAAATCGTTCTATCGTTGCATATGCTACAGCGTCATTCGACCCCGAGGGTGTCCCACTGTCATATGAGTGGGATTTTGGCAATGGCGCCTATATCGGCGATGCGCGTACCAGTTTCACCGATTGTTTGCCCGATCAAACGACAAGCCAATCCGCATTGGTTACGGTCACTGTCAGCGATGGTGAATTGAAGGATACCCGCCAAATCACGGCCGGTGGCCTCTGTGGCACGGTGTTTGATGTGTTCCCGCAGCCGCAATTTATCTATCGACTCGAAGGCAACAAAATTTATGTGGATGGTCGAAAATCGACAGGAACCACTGGTTTGTCCTGGGATTTTGGTGATGGCAGCGCTCGTGTGGCGGGCGTATTAGCAGAGCATACCTATGCAGCGGCAGGCACTTATACGGTCGAGTTGGGAGCATCCGGTCAGAGTCTATTTGGTAACCGCACTACCCAGATTGTCACGCTAGGCAGTGCGTCGAGCCTTGCATCTTCAAGCTTGGTTTCTTCGAGTGTGCGCTCTGCGACTGTTTGCCCAGGTAGTTCAGCGGGAGCAACCTCGGCAGCTGCTTGTCCGGCACCATCAAGTTCGGCCAGATCCAGTTCGGTTGCTTCAAGCTCTGCGCCGTCCAGCCTGGCGATCTCCAGTGCTTCCAGTGTGAGCAGCATTCCCAATCACTACAATGCGCCGCGCGCAACGACGGCGCCAGTCATTGATGGCAATGCCGATGCTGTGTGGGAGCGCGCGGCCTGGGCACCGATCGATGTATTCTGGCTGGGTACTCAACCTAATCCATCAGCACAGGACTACAGTGGCCGTTATAAAGCCCTGTGGGATGAGGATTATCTCTACTTGTTGTTTGATGTGACCGACGATCGTATCTATGACGGTGTGCGCGATGCGCTGGATCGCTATTGGGAAGATGACACAGTGGAACTGTTTATTGACGAAAACAAAAATGGTGGCCAACACGGTTACAACACTGGTGCGTGGGCCTATCACATCAGCACCTATGGCGATGTGGTGGATTACACCACATCGGGGCCGAAATTGCTGAACGATCACGTCACCAGTCGTCTGGTTAGCAATGGCAGCAAGCATAGTTGGGAATTGCGGGTTCGTATCTACGGCGAAGATTATGCAGATTGGAAAGCTAATGTCCCCCTTAAATTATTCAGCGGCAAGTTGATGGGTTTTTCAGCCTGCTACATCGATAACGACGGCAGTCCGCAGCGTGAAAGCATGATGGGCTCAGTGAATACCCAGGGTCATAAAAATAACCAGGGTTATCAGGATGCGAGTGTATTTGGCTCGCTACGTCTGGTTGAATAATTTGTTAGCGTAGTACAACGTATGATGCGAAAAAACAAACCCCCGCGAGCAACCGTGGGGGTTTGTTTTTTTAACGAGCAGATTGCATTGACTTAAAAAATTAACGACATGTCACTGCCGGTGTTTCCACGCCGCCGCCATTGGTGTTGGCCTGAAAACCAAATTCAACGGTTTGGCCTGCGCCTATGGTGCTGTTCCAACTCGCCCCGGTAGCTGTATAGGGATTGTTGCCGCTGAGCGTGGCATTCCATGAGCTGGTGATGCGGTTGCTGCCGGAATAATTCCAGTTCGCGGTCCAACCGGATTTGGTACTGGTGCCAGTATTGGTCACGCGGATTGCACCGGTATAACCTGAGCCCCAGGAATTGCTCACCACAAAAGTACAGCTCACACCGCCGGTAGTGGCGGTGCTACTGGAAGCTCTGCTTGATGCAGGCACCGAGCTTGGTGCAACACTGCTTCTGCTGCTCGATGCGGGAATAGAACTTGGTGCAGTGCTGGATGTTGTACCTCCTTCAATACCCCAAGGTGCAGGCAGCGCCGCGCAACTGGTGCGGCCAACACAGCTCTGCTGATTCTCCCAGCCCCAACCGCTCGCGGTGGTTACGCAAATCGGGTAGCGATTGCCATACCAATTACAGGTTCCGCCGTTGGCGACTGATGACGGCGTGCTTGAGCGACTGGATGAAGTGGGTGCAATCGATGAAGGTGCAGACGACGAGCTTGGCGCAACACTTGAGCGAATACTGCTGGCGACGCTACTAGTCGCACCGCCGAAATTAGTCGCCAATTTGGAGGTGGCTTTAATGCCATTGGCGCTGTTGATCAGATAGTTACCCCAAGTGCTCAGGGATGCGGCATTCCAGTTGTTCACAATATCCAACTGCACACAGCAGCTGCCATTGCCCGACCAGCTCCAACCCAAATAGCCGATTCCCATATCCTGTGCGTACTGCAAAATGGCCTCTTCTGCGACATTGCTGCCACTGTGCTCGGCGCCGAACTCACCGACTACTACCGCCAATCCACGGGTTTGGAAACTATTGAGATAGCTCTGCACGATGCTCGCGTTGTTATACACCTCGTACATATGCACTGAGAAAATCGTATTTTTCAGTGTGTCTGCCGCCAGTATGCTCGGTGCGTTATCGCGCATGGCGTTTGACCAATCCTGGCCCCAGTTGGCTGCATCCACCATCAGCATGTGAGTCAGCCCGCCGCTGCGCAACGCACGTATGGCGGTGATATGGTCGGCGGTATAGGTCGCTGCTGAGGTACTGTTGCCAAAGGGTTCGTTAGCGATATTGACGATCACGTAATCTTCCTGGCCGGTGATGGCCGCTTTGATGTCCGAGCTCAACCAATACTCGGTCGCACGGCTGATATGGGTCGCGCCCGCGCTTTCGCCATAACCGGTGGAGTCGTGTACTTCCAATACGCAGACCAGTTTGTTGGCCTTACATTGGTTGATCACATTGGTCACATCAGCGCCGTTATTGCGCGTCCACTGGGTGCCGTTGCTCAGCACCACGCGCACCGAGTTAGCGCCGGTTGCTGCTATATCTTTTAGCGACTGGCTGAGGCGGTCGGAAAACCAGGTGTGCGCATGGTTAACACCGCGAAAGACAAACTTGTTGCCATTGGGATCAAGTACTTGGGTGCCGTTGACTGTCCAGCCTGCAAAGGCCGGAGCGATCATGGCGGAAGCGATTAAGGCCAGCGCCGTTTTTTTCAGTAAATGGTGTTTGGGTGTCGTCAGGTTTTTCATAGTGGTTTCCTTTGGGCAGCAAACAACCCTGCGGCTTTTTTGCTGCAAATAAGCGTTATTGTTGGATAGAGGCGACTTCAAGCTGCCGGACAATTACATCATCTGCTGCCCTGTGGTCTGCTGGAGGAGAGCAGGCCTGTTGTTATTGTCTGTTGGGTGCGAGTGATTTTGTAATCGGTTACATGATATGCCTATGGTGAGGCGCTAACAAGCCCCCGTGCGTGGGCAAACTTGTGCAGCTCCCAAAAATGCGAGCTGGTTCTGGTTAGGGAACTGATCGGGGGGCCTCAGTCTGGATTGATGTTCAGGTGAAAGAGAAAAAACTGTTTGCGGTAAGGCGTCCTGCGCGCGGGTCAGTGCTGAGCCCCAGCTGCTCGCTTATATCGCCGGAGTGTAATTGATTGCCGCGGTAAATAATCGCGCGATTAAATATCACGGGTATTTGGTAGATGCGTTCAAACAGATTGGTGTCGCCGTTGATGTAGTTGAACCGGGTTTGCTGTTCGTTGATCACTTCTTGTTTGAGAATTTTAAAGTAATTGGTAAATCTTTCTTGAGTGATGGCTTCAAACCCGGTACTGCGATGGCGATAAAAAGAAGTGCCGCCATAAGATTCAGCACACAGGTAATGCACCATCGCAAACTGTAGTGGGTCGTGGGTGTCGATATGAGGCACCGATTGGATCGGACGCAATCTTTCTGGCGGTGTAGTGGTGAGGGAAAATGCGCATAGGCTCAGTTCGGCCGTGCGCTCTGCGGCTATGGAAAATGTCTCGCGCACCAAGGGGATTAGGGAGTGCAAACTCAGCGCGGGATAATCCCCCGTAATGGGTTTGCGCAGGCCGGGATAAAAATCGCTCGCCTGTGCGATAAAACCTGGCTCAGTACACGCTTGCTCTACTAACTGTTCCGGCGTTGCAAAAAAATTGTCGATAATCAGCAGCGGGTTTTGTTCCTGCCCAATAAGTTTTACGCGAATTTTTTGTTGGCTGGTTAACTCACGCATTACCCAAGCGCTCATTCTTTTTTTGGATCAACGCATAAATCTGCCCCAGCGAGGCGACCATGGTGTAGATGGGTTGTAAATAACCCTGTTGTTGCAAGGTGATCAGTTGGGTTGCATCCAATTGCGCCAAACGTTCTTCGTTAATCGTGTACAAACCCTGCACCCGCTGTTGTTGTGCGTTGGCAAAGCTTATGTCCAATGCCATGGGCATAATTAAATTCAGTGCGAGCAAGGTTTTAATAAATTCTTGCGTATGGCTTTCACCCTCCAGTAATTCGGCGAGGCGGGATTTTATTTTTTGCAGATAGTCAGTTTCTTTTCCGGTCGAATCAAAAATCGCTTCACCTTGCCCGGTTGTTAAGGTGTGGCTATCAGTGTCGATACAAATCAGCGTCTGGTTATTTTCCTGCCCGATAAAAAATGGCTGGCGCATGATATTGAGCGGAGTGTAAATACTCTGCCATTGATTGTTGTTCCAGAATAAATTTTCACCGCTTTCAAACCCCAGCAGCGCAACGCACAAAAAATTGCCCGTCTCACCACTTTTGGTAAACACAATCGGGTAGTGCACTACCAAACGCAAAAATTCGCTGATCACTACCGGCACCATATTATTGGTGGCGCCGAGGGATTCGATCAGTTGGGTATCGATACGCAACTGTTGATGGTGTTGATTGTGGATAGCAACAAAATTGCTCATAGGATTTTCCGTGCGTTCAATTAAATAGTTTGCAAACCATGCAAATGGATTTTGGTTAGCAGCTCGCGGTTGCTGGGTAAACTGCGGACGACCTGCTCAATATTTTTTTGGTTTTTAGCAAATTGCTCCTGGGCTACTGCTATGTCCTGCAGTAAATGTTGGCTATAGCGATAGTCAGTTTCAAAGCCCATGCCATAGAGGACATATTGGTAACTGGCAGCAGGAAAAACTTCATTATTGCTGGTGAAGTCGTGGTCGCCGGGCGGATGATAGCGCCAGAGTTGCATCAGTTCTTGCAAACTGTGCGGAATCGTTGCCGGGTCGCGGTTGTCGCTCCAGAAACTATTGTCCGTACGTTTGCTTAAAATGTAATGCAGCTTTAGGAAATCAATAATTCGTTCCCAGCGATAGCGGAAGGTATCGTTAAAACGTTTGGCGGTAATATCCATCACTTCCCTGCATGCGGGTAATTGTTCGGCAATCATACTCGCCGACAATTCCACTAGCACGATTGCCGATGCTTCCAGCGGCTCCAAAAAACCTGCTGACAATCCCACGGCGACACAATTATTTTTCCAAAAAATCTGGCGATGACCGGAGTGAATAGGAATCTTGCGCACCGTTAAATTTTTAAACGCGGCACCCACATAATCTTGCAAACGCTCGGTCGCCTGTTCTTCGCTGGTATGGTGGCTGGAATAAACGTGGCCGACGCCGCGGCGATGAATCAAGCCGATATCCCAAATCCAGCCGGCGTCCTGTGCGGTAGAAATGGTGTGGGATGCAATAGGCGCATCCTCGCTGTCATAGGGAACTTGCACGGCGAGAGCGGTATCGATAAACAGCACATCACTGCAATCGATAAAAGGCACTTGCAAATGTTGGCCAAGCAATAGCGATTGGAAGCCGCTGCAATCGATAAATAAATCGCCTTCGATAGTGCCCGCCTGCGCTGTGTTGACCGAGGCTATATCGCCATTGTCGGCTGAATTGATGCTGATAACATCGGCTAGCACATGCTGAACGCCGAGTTTCTCGCTGCAGTGTTTTTGCAAAAAAGTGGAAAATCTCCCTGCATTTAAATGGTAGGCATAAT
>NZ_JBRFPI010000230.1:0-7300 GCF_053579595.1 Cellvibrio sp. | reverse complement strand
TTCAACGATGCAGACCTGATCGGCTGTCCGATACGCGTGACCGTGGGCGAGCGCACGACCGGCGAGATCGGTCCCGGCCTGCTGCCGGAGGCCGGTCGGTTCGTCGTCGCACGAACCGGGTGTTCCCACGCGATTGTAGTTACAGATTCCAACGAAATTGTGTTCGGTTCGCGCAACGGCTTGTATTTCTTTGATGTTGATAAGCTCGAAAGCAACCAAAACAAAATACCGCCTGCAGTTGCGATTACAGATTTCCGCTTATTCACCCAGAAAGTTGCGATTCATGGTGCTGATAACTTATTGGAGAAGGTGATTACCCAAACCGACAGCATCACACTGGATTACACGCAATCGATGATTTCATTTAGTTTTGCCGCACTGAATTACCGCGACACCGAGAAAAACCAGCACGCCTATAAACTCGAGGGATTTGACAACGACTGGCGCGAAGTAGGTAACCAACGCACGGCGCTTTACACCAATTTGCCAGCAGGTACTTATCAGTTTCGGGTGAAAGCCAGTAATAACGATGGCGTTTGGAACGAGCAGGGGCGCAGCATTCAGGTGATTGTGTTGCCACCGCCCTGGAAAACCTGGTGGGCCTACAGCATTTACGCCGCTACCGTCATCGGCCTGCTGTTATTGTTTGTGCGCAGCCAGCATCAAAAAGTACTGATCGCGCGCAAGATCAGCCGAGAGCTGGAACAGAAAGTCGCAGAGCGCACCGCTGAACTGCAGCATAAAAATGCTGAGCTGGAAGGCGCTTACGCCCAACTGGAAGCGATCAGTTTGTCCGACCCACTCACTGGATTAAATAATCGCCGCTACTTACAAAAATTAATTCCCATGGACATCGCCAAAGTCCAGCGCGAATACGCACCGCCAACACCCGATCGTCAACCGCGCAAAAATACCCGCGACCTCACCTTTTTTATTCTGGATGTGGATTTTTTTAAATCCGTTAACGATACGCACGGCCATGCAGCGGGCGATCAATTATTGGTTCAGCTTTCGGAAGTGCTGACCAAAATCTGTCGCGAATCCGATTGCGTGGTCCGCTGGGGCGGCGAAGAATTTTTAATTGTGAGCCGCTTTGCCGACCGCGATGAAGCACCACTTATGGCCGAACGCATCCGCAACAGTATCGAGCAGTATAATTTCACCTTGCCCGATGGCGGCATCCTGAAAAAAACCTGCTCGATGGGCTTTGCCAGCTTCCCCTTCCTGCCCGAACAGCCTGCAACCTTATCCTGGGAGCAAGTGATCGATATCGCCGACCGCGCACTTTATGCCGCGAAAAAATCTGGACGTAACCGCTGTGTTGGCATTGCTGCCAATGCCAACACGATTATCAACACTAATAAAGACCGTTTGTATCTGCGCATCAGCAGCAATCTTCCAACCATGATTGAGAACAATGAATTAACCGTGATCACAACAACTGACAAACCACTGGTGTGGGACTGAAACCCAGCCAATTGCCAACACCTTATTATCCACCTATAGTTGTTCCGCTTTACCCATAACAAACATGGAAAAGGGAATAACAAATGATTCGATTTACTCGCAGGATTTATCAGGATTTTTATCGCGCAATTTCATCAGCATGCGCCTTGGCATTTTTATTGGTATTCACGCCCACATTCGCAGCAACCAATTTTCCCACATCCAATTTGGATTCCTATCAGGCATTTTTTACCAGCAGCCAAATCACTGATGAAGTATCTGCCCGTGCATTTCTGGTGGCGCATGCCGCGCGTTACCAGTTGGACGCGCCGGAAACACTGAAGTTAGCCAAACAACGGCAGAGTTTGTATTCACGCCATTATCATTTCCAACAGACATTTAAAAATCTGCCGGTTGACCGCGCTGAGATTATTATCAGCGTGGATTTGCAAACTAAAAACGTAGTACGAGTTTATAACACCACCAAACCATTGATCAGCCAAAGCAGCACCACTTCAATAGCGCCCGCTCTTTCTGCCGATGCGGCAGTAGAAAAAATTTGGCGGCTGCAAATAGCAGGTAGCCAATTAGGCGCGAAGCCCACTGTACGATTGGTTTATATTGAAACCGCAGGAAAACCGCAGTTGGTGTACCGCGTTAACCTGCTCACGGATAAACCCGGCAATTGGGAATACACACTCAATGCCAACACTGGCGCAATACTGACTATTGAACGGTTGGATACCCCCGCGTTTATGCCACACGATTTTCAACGCACGCTTGATCCAGCCCAATTGAAACAACCGTCTGTTACCACAAGCTACGCGCAAGCATTGGCAAATTTTTCCGCAAAAAATAAACGCATGAAAAAAACCTCCCGTGCCAGCACGCGCGTTGATGGTACGGCACTCGTATTTGATCCAGACCCCATCACGGCATTACAAAATCTGGAACTGACGATTGATTCACCGCTGGAAGTATTTGAAGCGGCGTATGTCACACGCCCACTTAAAGATATTGAACTCGTCGATGGTGTTTATCACCTCAACGGCCCTTGGGCAAAAATTGAAGAAAATGAAGATCCCGTTACCGCCCCCAGCACAACCACGGATGGCAATTGGAAAGCCAAACGCAATGAATCTGCGTTTCAGGATGCAATGGCGTATTTTCATATCGACCAAAGCCAGCGCTACCTTCAATCACTCGGTTTTGCAAATGATACCGGTATTCAGTACGCGCCCATTTCAATAGATGCGCAGGGTGCACTTGGTATGCACAATGCTTTTTATAGTAGTTTTGACAACCAAATCAGCTTTGGTGTGGCTGAAAATTGTCCGGCCATGGCAGAAGATGCGGATGTCATTTTGCACGAATATGGCCACGCTATTCACTATTCGATCAACCCCAATTGGTATGGTGGCGATACCGGTGCAATGGGCGAAGGTTTTGCCGATTATTGGGCCGCCTCTTACAGCCTGACCACTACCAATGGCGCCACTTTTTACCCTGAGCGTATGGGCAACTGGATCGCGTTTAATTCCTGTTGGGAAGATGGCCGTTTAGTCACGCGCACCGACACTCGCTACCAACAGGGAAAAATTTACGCAGCACATGAAAAAGTGGGCGATCATTGGTCCGATGAACTTTGGTCGGCGCCGTTATATCGCTCGCTACACACCCTCATGGCGCAAGGTATTTCACGGGAAGAAGTCGATAAAATTATATTGGAAGCGCACTTTGGTTTAGGCAGTGAAATGACCATGCCGGAAATGGCCAACGCGATTGTAATTACTGCGCGCCAGATGCATCCGCACGGTATGCATGCCGAGGTTTTCCGCAGCAATTTTGTGCTGCAAAAAATACTCCCGGAATCTGTTTCTGTTGAAAACTCGCACCTGTCAGGCACGGCGCTAAATAACCAAATCCAACCCGGTGACGAGCTGGGCTTAACGCTGGAGCTGCACAATAACAGCAGCAAAACTATTAGCGGTTTAACACCACAGGTTAGTTCGCCTACAGCAGACATAACACTGACCAATGATGCTATTTTACCAGTGACGGTAGAAGCTAACGCTTACGTACCACTCAAACTCAGAGCCAAAGCCGGGCAGAATATTACCTGCGGCAGCAATGTAGAGTTTTCTGTACAACTCAATTACACCGACCCCGAAAACCAACAAGCGAAAAAAATCGCACAGACATTGTCGTATCTTGTGGGCGAACCTGTCGTCAGCAAGATCGATACAAAACCCAATGTAAAAATTCCTGGCGCGCGCAGCGAAAAAATTATCAGCGAATTACACGTTAGCGGCCTGCCGATTAATACGGACCATTTCACCTTGCATTTGGATCTGCGCATCTCCATGTTTTTTGCCCCCAGTATTACCTTAATATCGCCAGCGGGGACATCGACTTCCATCACCGGAATTACTCCCTGGTTATCAGAGGTGATTGGTAATGTGCCAGGCGATTTTGGTTCAGCGCAAATTTTTGCTCCACTCGCAGGTGAAAACCCCAACGGCACCTGGACGCTGGAAGTTGTGCAACCTGCATTGGATAACCCGCCAGCCGGGCTACTAAAATCCTGGGGTATAAGCACCATTACCGGAGCCACATGCAACAACAAACCGGTTGAACCTATTGCACTGGATAGCATTCAGTTTTCGCAACTTTATTTACCCGCCGCCTCAGCGACGGGAGCGACATCGTTTAGCCGCAACGCCAACATCAAAATGGATTATCTGCTGCGCAATAATTCGCAAACTGATATCAGCGACATTAGCGTTTCGCTCACATCGCCAGAAGATATCTCGCCTATCCGCCAATCAGCACCACCGACAACCCTGCCCGCGTTAAGTACACACAAAGGACAATTACATTTCACTATGCCGGATCAAGCCGCCTGCGGCAGCTCATTACCACTGAAAATAGCCTACCGCTACAACACTACCCAAGGTTTGACCGAAAAAGAAACCAACACCCATGTCACCGTAGGATTTCCACTCAGTAGTCAGTCATACTCAGCGGGCGACCTACTCGAAATTCCGGATAATGACACCAATGGTATTAGCACAAACCTTTACATTGAAGGCTTCAAAGCCTTCAATGCGGCCAACAATAAAATTCGCCTCTCATTGGAACACACTAACCCCGCTGATTTGCATATTAGCTTGCGCTCACCGGCGGGAACGGAAATTGTGTTGGTGAACCCTGATAACACTTTGCCAACTTATATCAACGATAAATTTCCCGACGATATACAACCCGCAATGCCGCTATCAACTTTTGACGGAGAAAATCCCAATGGCAATTGGGTACTGACCGTCAAAGACACCAAACCGGGCAATAGCGGCAGCCTGTTGTGGTTTGTGATGCAAGCCATCAACGAATTCGATTGCGATCCCAACCATAGTAATTCATTCCCCATTGCCATCTTGGCGAACAAAACATTTAACATTAACGAAGGCCAAACCATCACCATCGATGCATCCGGCAGTAGCGATGCCAATGGCGATACACTGAGTTTTAATTATGAACAAATAGGAGGGCCAATCCAGGCGTTACTTAAAGACACCACAGCAACACCGCAATTTGTTGCACCGCAAGTAGCAGAGCCAACAACGTTTACTTACAAAATGAGAGTGAAAGATTATTACGGCTTTAGTGCTGAAGACACATTCGCTATCACGGTGAAAAAGCCTGTCGCAGCCAGCTCTTCCAGCCGTTCGTCCACCCCCAACACTAATAGTGGTGGAAATAGCGGTGGTGGTGGATCAGGAAATGTGCTGTTGCTGATACTGCTTGCAGGATGTGTGATGTGCCGCCGCTGGCCGGACAAGTAGCCACACACAGACGTCTCTCAAAAAATGCCGGATTATTCCGGCATTTTTTCATCTGCTCGCTCAACATCACTATCAGCACAACCACCATCAAGTACCGTCACAAAACTGTAAAAAACCTGCGCAACAAAAACCGCTATGCTTTGGACAACCAAGGATTTATCGCAGCGGTATTTACATGACCAACCTGAACCACACGCCACCGTATATCGCCGCGCCCACTGACATAGATTCATCCTCCCTGCGCAGCGCTGAATTACGCAAAGAATTTAAACAAAAAATTCCCGAGTTGTTGCAACTGGAGCGCTTGATGCGCGAGCACAGCAATCTGCTGCGCGCAAATTGCGAAGCAACATTGCACTATGAAGATAAGGATTTTCCACTCTATTCACTCACGCTCGGTTCGCGTGCATCCAACGCGCCCACCATGCTATTCACCGGCGGAATTCACGGTATTGAGCGGATTGGCAGCCAGGTATTGATCGCCTGGTTGCAAACGCTGGTGGAACGCCTGCAATGGGATACAGGTTTGCAGCAGCAGTTGCAACAACTGCAATTGGTGATCATGCCGATTATGAATCCGGTCGGCATGTATTTAAACCAGCGTGCCAATGGTAACGGGGTAGATCTAAACCGCAACGCGCCGATTGACGCCGAAGGCCGCGTGCCCCTGCTCGGCGGTGGCCATCGCCTCGGGCCGTTTCTGCCCTGGTATCGCGGGCGCAAACGCGGGCAGATGGAAGCAGAAAATATCGCACTGGAACATGTAATCCAGCGACAAGTTTTTAATCGACCTTTTGCGGCAGTACTCGATTTGCATTCAGGTTTGGGCATGCAAGACCGGCTCTGGTTTCCGCACGCCTACCGCAAAAAAGCCATTGGTAATATCGCCGAATATGTCGCCATGAAAATGCTGTGGGAGCGCAGTTACCCAAACCACACCTATCTATTTGAACCACAATCGATTCATTATTTATCCCATGGCGATTTGTGGGATTATTTTTATTATCAGTCGCGCGCGCAAAACCAGCCGCACTTTTTACCGCTCACATTAGAGATGGGTTCCTGGCTGTGGGTGAAAAAAAGTCCGCGCCAATTATTCAACATGGCAGGATTATTTAACCCACAAATTCAGCATCGCCATACGCGGGTGTTGCGCCGCCATATTGTGTTGCTGGATTTTATGTTGGCTGCCACACTCAATCACCACAATTGGTTGCCCGATGAAAAACAAACCGGGATATTAAATCAAATGGCCAAGAGCCTGTGGTTTTGAAAAGTGCAGTTTTGAAAAGTGCGGTTCTGAAAAGTGCGGTTCTGAAAAATGCGGTTTTGAATGAGCATCGAATGGTGAAAAAACATGTGGTTTTATTGCGCGGCCTCGCGCGCGAAGCGGCGCACTGGCTGGATTTTCCCCAGCAACTAGCCCAGACACTGGGCAGTGGCTGGACTATTCATTGTATTGATTTTCCCGGTTGCGGTAGCCAGTTTCAGCAGCCAGCGCTGGCCTCAATCCAACAGATGACCGACTACGCGCGCGCGCAAATCAACGCATTAAAAATATCGCAACCCGTTTATGTGATCGGCATTTCCATGGGAGGAATGATCGCGCTGAATTGGGCCCAGCAATTTCCGCAAGAGCTCGCCAGCACAGTTCTGATTAATTCGAGTGCGGGCGATCAGCCCCTGCACTGGCGTTTGCGCCCGCGCGCCTGGCCGGCGATTATCGCTGCGCTCTTATTACCCATTCGCTGGCGCGAACACTTGGTGTTGCGTCATGTCAGTAATAACCGTGTAAATTTCAATACCCATTTGCAGCGGTGGCTTGCGATTCAAACGCAACATCCGGTTTCGCGCGCAACCATCATTAGCATGCTGGGTGCCGCTGCGCGATTTCGCCCGCAGCAAGGTTGCACGGTGCGCGGATTGATTATCGCCAGCGCGGGTGATCGCTTTGTTAATTGCAACGCAAGCAAAGACCTCGCACAGCGATTTAATTGGCCATTACAGCTACA
>NZ_JBRFPI010000229.1:0-7396 GCF_053579595.1 Cellvibrio sp. | reverse complement strand
CAATACGAAACCAATTGCGCCAATTCAGCGCGCGCCTTGGCCAACGCAAATACAGCCCCGATAACGCAAAAAACACTAATGCAAAGGCACTGAAACCGGTGATTTGGCGGCCGATATTAATACCGCCCTCTTCCGATGGAATTAATAGCCAACGATGCAAAGAACGCACAGTGCGAAAAAATTGCTCGCCGTTTATCTTTCCCAGCAATTCACCGCTGTAAGGATTGATATAAACGGCCTCACCACGACGCTCACCCGGCGGCGGCGCAACACGAATCAATGCACTGCGATCTGCTTCAGGCCAGAGCGTAATTTGCTCAACACGTGCACCATCGCGCTGCGTGCGAAAACGCTCAGCAATGGCATCCGGTGTTAAACGTTCACCACGCACTTCTACACGCACAATGGATGGACTGATAGCATCCATTATCTGCCGCTCAAAACTCATCAAACCACCAGTGAGACCCACAACTGCCAGCACCACGCCGGCAGTAATCCCCAAGAACCAGTGAATCTGGAATAAAACGTTGCGCACTTTATGTCCCCATGCCAGTAAAAAAATAGTGAATGTTTAACACGGTCTTTTGTTTTTTTAGATTTTTAATTTATTTATTCGGCATCTTGCTGTGCCAACTGCCAACCACCGCCGAGCGCTTTATACAAATCTACTGCGGCACTCAAACGCGACAACCGCTGCTGCACCAATGAATCTTGCACCTGAAATAAACTGCGCTGCGCATCCAGCAGCGATAACAAATCGTCGGTGCCCGCCCGGTAACGCGCTTCCGTCAAACGCAAGCTGCGCTCGGCATTGGCAACAATTTCCTGTTGGCTGGTTTCCTGGCGCTGGCTGATATCGGCTGTCACCAGTGCGTTATCCACCTCTTGCAAGGCCGTCAAAATGGCCTTGTGATATTGCAACAACAATTCGCTCTGACGCGCTTCAGTCAAACGTTTTTGATTGACCAGACGCCCACCGTTAAACAGGGTTTGTGCGAGCGACAATGTCCATCCGGATGTCTGGGTTGCCGGATTCAAACTGAATAACTCACTGGCAGATTTACCCGCGTTTGCGCCCAAGCTAATACCCGGCAATAACGCCGCACGTGCAGCATGGATATTGGCATTAGCCGCACGCAAATCCGCTTCACTCGCCGCCAAATCCGGACGACGCGCCACCAAATCTACCGGTGTGCCCGCTGCAATTTGCGGCACGTGCATAGCTAACAAGTTTTCTGCTGCGAGTGAAAATTCCTGTGGTGTTTTCCCCAACAAAATTGCCAATGCCGATTGGGTTTGACGCGCTTGCAACTCCAATGGCAACAGCGAAGAGCGCTGGGTCAGTAAATTGGTTTTCTGTTGCGCAACATCCGCTGCAGTTGCGGCACCGTTGTTATAACGTGCATCCACAATTTTTTGCACACGTTCAGCGATGGCAATATTTTTATGCGCCGTTGCAATACGCTCCTGCAACGCGAGCCACTGGAACCAGCCGCTGGCAATAGCCGCTTTGATACTGAGGGTTGCAGCATCCTGATCGTAACGTGTCGCGTCATAACCAGCCTTTGCAGATGCGCGTTCAGCCGCGATACCACCCCATAAATCCACTTCATAACTGATATTGGCACCGATACGGGTAGACTCACTGCGGGTATTGCTACCGCCATCCGGGGTGGAGCGGGATTCACCGCTGGAGGCACTGGCGCTGAGCGAGGGAAACAAACTCGCATTAGCAATACGCATTTGCAATTCAGCTTGCCTTACGCGCTCTGCCGAAATTAATAAATCCGGACTTTGTTGCTGCGCGGCTTGCATCAACTCATTTAACGCCGCTGATTGAAATGACTGCCACCAATGTGAATCTACTGCAATGGTTTCGATATCGGATTGCGTAGAAGCCACAGAATAATTGCCAGCATAATTGACATCCGGTTTTGGCACTGCTGTGGATGTACAAGCTGCAACGAAGAGTGATGCGATCACCAGCGACAATTGTTTAAACGCGAGTGCTTTTAAGTGGAATTGCATAACCATTACTCCGTCGCCAAGGCTGCAACCGGATCGAGACGAGCCGCTTTGCGCGCAGGCAAATAACCAAACAACAAACCCGTTAAGAATGCGCAGCTAAATGCCATAATCACCGGCCCCAATGAATAGGCTACCGGCGTACCAAAATTGGCAATTAACATGGCCGTACTTAACCCGATAACAACACCAATCACTCCACCGAGTGCAGATACCACCAGCGCCTCAATTAAAAATTGCTGCATGATATTGCGTGTGCGCGCACCGGTTGCCATGCGTACACCAATTTCACGGGTGCGCTCCGTAACACTGACCAGCATAATATTCATCACACCTATGCCGCCTACCAACAGTGAAATCGCTGCAATGGAGCCCAGTAAAAAAGTCATGGTATTTTGGGTTTCAGAAACCATATCGATTAACGATGACATGCTGCGAATCTGAAAATCTTCCGTACCGTGTCGCTCCATCATCAAGGCATGGACACGGGTTTGCACTTCTTCCATATTTTTTTCGTCATCGACCGAAATAGTAATATTGCGCAGGTATCGCTGGCCTATCACCCGCAAGCTACCCGTATTGAAGGGAACAAAGACTTTATCGTCCTGATCTTGCCCGCCAGGGTCAGCGCCGCGCTCGCTCATCACGCCGATTACCTGAAACAGCACATTATTAATGATGATGAATTCACCGAGTGGATTTTTATCGGCAAATAATTTTGTGGCAACGGTTTTACCTAACACCACCACTGTTGCGTAATTTTTATTGTCTTCATCAGTAAAAAAAGCACCTTGGGCCACATCCCATTTGCGAGCCATGGGAAATTGCGCAGCGGTTGCACTGATTTCAGTTGAGTGATCAATATTGCCGTAACGCAAAGTGAAACTGCCATTCAACTCAGGTAATGCAGCCGCAACATGTGGCAAGGTTGCAATTGCATCCACATCTTCCGGCACCAGCGTTACCGAGTCCCAGCGAAAACGCTGCGTTGGGCCACCGGGACGCACCAACAATAAATTGCTGCCCATAGCACTGATGCTATCCACTACCGATTTTTTTGCGCCATCGCCAATCGCCAGCATACTGATTACCGACGCTACCCCAATCACAATTCCCAACAGGGTTAACACTGTGCGGAAAATATTGCTGCGCAGGGAGCGGAATGCGGTTTTGGTCGCTTCCAGAATTTCTGTTTTAACTTTTGGTGCTCCGTGCAACGCATGCTCTTCTGCTGGCAATTGCGTTGGAATAGTCGGGCCCGGATCAGCAATAATTTTACCGTCGCGAATCTCAATCAACCGCTGGGCATGATGTGCAACTTCTGCATCGTGGGTAATAAGAATAATAGTATGGCCTTGCGCTGATAATTCTTTTAGCAAGCGCATCACTTCTTTACCGCTGTGGCTATCAAGCGCACCTGTCGGTTCGTCTGCGAGAATTATTTGCCCACCGTTCATGAGCGCACGGGCGATAGAGACGCGCTGTTGCTGGCCACCAGATAATTGGTTGGGGCGATGATGCAAGCGTTCCTGCAAACCCAACGAACTTAATAATGCAGTGGAGCGTTCGCGCCGCGCTTCAGGAGTCATGCCTGAATAGGTCGCGGGCATTTCCACATTTTCACAGGCGGTAGCGCCCGCCAATAAGTTATAACTTTGAAATACAAAACCAAAGGCTTCGCGGCGCAATTGCGCGAGCCCGTCAGTATCGAGAGTCGCAACGCTGGTGCCATTAAATAAATAATCACCAGTCGTTGCACGGTCGAGGCAACCGAGAATATTCATCAAGGTGGATTTGCCCGAACCCGATTGCCCCATAATGGCAACAAACTCGCCGGGGTAAATTTCCAGATCAATGCCATGCAATACCTGAGTCGCAATTTCACCATTGCGAAACGTTTTGGTAACGCCAGACAATTTGATTAGCGGCTGAATAGAATTAACAACGTTCATCAACGTCTACCCATACCCATTCCGGGACCACCCATCCCCATACCAGCGACCGGCTTTTGTTGGTTTGGGCGCGAGCTGCCGCTCACCACTTTTTCGCCCTCATTCAAGCCTTCAATGATTTGCGCTTGCACTCGGTTAGTGACACCTACCAATACTTTACGCTCTTCAATATCGCCATCGTCGCCCATTACTTTAACCATGGCGGGGCGTGGGCGGTGTGCAGATTTATCTACGCCTTCTTTTGTTTTATCGTGATGCTTTTTCCACTCAGCTTTTTGTTGTTCCGTTGGTTGCGGTGCATTTGCTTGCTCGCCCTTCGGACGCTCGCCTTGCGGACGATCTCCACGCGGTGGTGAAAAACTCACCGCAGACATAGGCACCAACAACACATCTTTCGCTTGGGATTCGATAAAAAAGACTTGCGTGCTCATCTGCGTCATCAATACACGGCTTTCGTTGGGAACATCAAATAACGCGTTGTACAAAATCACGTTATTGAGAACTTCCGGCGTAGGCTGTATGCGATTAATCTTGCTGTACCAGCGACGCCCCTGGCTGCCGAGCGTAGTGAAATAGACCGGCATATCGACACGCAATTTTCCAATATCGGCTTCTGATACCTGAGTTTGTACGGTCATGGTAGACAAGTCAGCAATACGCATAATGGTCGGTGCCATTTGGTTGGTATTGAGTGTCTGCCCTTGGCGCGAAGTGATCGACACCACCGTGCCATCAATAGGGGAATAGATGCGGGCATAATTAAGATTCGCGGCTTCGACACGCAAGGTCGATTCGGTTTGCTGGATTTGCGCCTGCAAGGATTTGAGTTGCGCCTGAGCTGATTTTAAATTGGCATCGGCCGTTTCAACTGCTTCTGTCGTAGTCGCATCTTCGCTCAGCAGATTTTTTTGGCGTTTGAAATTAATCCCTGCCAAGGTTAACTGCGCTTCACGCTCCTGCAATTGCGCTTGCTGGTTGCGCAATTGCGCGCGGGTTGCATCCACTTTAGCAGCGTAGACAGTTGCATCAATTTCCGCCAAAAGATCGCCCGCTTTTACTTCCGAACCAACTTCAACATGTAACTTTTTTAACTGACCAGATACCTGTGCGCCTACATCGACATAATCCTGCGGCTGCAATGTCCCTGTCGCCGTCACCAAATTTTCAATATCACCACGAATAACTGGCTCGGTGGTATAAACCACATCAGTCTCGTCACCGGCAAATACATTGCGCCACAGCAGCCCAACAACAATCAATACAAAAACCAGTAATGCAATTGCACCCATTCGGGAGTGAAAAAAACGGTGTTTGGAAACAGGCAGATTCATAGTGTTATACCGCTAGACCCATCATCAAAAAACGCCAGGCAAACTGGCGCGCTAATTGTGGCGGCGAGTATAACCCGCACATGTGATGGAGCTAGAAAAAAGCAGTAGGAATTAACAGTTATTGCACAATTCCGCGCGTCAGACTTGCGCCCACTGCCGCAATAAATTGTGATAGTGGCCAGTGAGACCAACCAGCTCTTCTGTGTCGCCCACTTTTTGGCGCAGCGATTGAATATTGCAATCCAGCTCGTGCAACAAATTGCGCTGCCAATCATCGCGCACCATGCTTTGTGTCCAGAAAAAACTGCACACACGCTCACCTTGGGTGACGGGTGCGACCTGATGCAAACTGGTAGAGGGATATAAAATCAAATCGCCTGCGGGCAATTTTACTTCGTGACTGCCGTAAGTATCCTGCACGATCAACTCACCACCTTCGTACTCTTCCGGCTCGCATAAAAATAACGTAGAAGAAACATCAGTGCGCAAACTTAAATTGCTGCCGGGCACTAAGCGAATTGCACCATCGACATGAAAACCATAATGCTCGCCACCAGCGTATGCATTAAATAATGGTGGGACTACACGCAATGGCAACGCTGCAGACATAAACAGCGGATTGGCATAAAGTGCCGTTAAAATAATTTCACCTAACTCTCGCGCAACAGGATTATCCACCGCCAGCTGGCGATTACGTTTGACTTGCGCGCCCTGCACGCCCACCGTCGCCTTACCATCAACCCATTGAGCTTGATTCAAACGTGCACGACATTCCGCAACTTGTTGCTTGCTGAGTAATTGTGGGATATGGATTAGCATAATTTTCTCGTAGGCATAAGGTTTATCGCGCCCCGTTTATTACCAAATAAATAAGGGGCGCAATAAATTGCGCCCCTGCATTCGCCGTTATGTCGATCAATTAAAACGCGAAGTTTACGCCCAAACGTGCGGACAAAGGAGCGCCCGGGTAATAACGTGAACCTGCATTATTCAAGCTGCCGATATATTCTTCGTCAGTCAAGTTAAGTACGTTTAACTGCAACGTAAGGTTTTTATTGATCGGGTAAGAGGCCATTGCATCAAATACCCAGTAATCGCCAAATTCCAATACCGAACGGAGCGCTTGTGCTTCTGCTTTGGTAAGACTGGAGCTGGCCATAGTGTCAACAAAACGCGCACCACCGCCAAGTACCAAACCATTTTCAAAGGTGTAGGTGTTCCATAAAGTGAAGGTCACTTCAGGCGACCACTGGATTACACCGCCTTCATTATTACTTGCACCATTGTTCGCTGCAGTGCGGTTACCGCGCACAATTTCAGTATCCATAAAGGCGATACCCGCGTTCAATTGCCATGCTTTAGTCAGGGCACCGATTAACGCGAATTCAACACCTTCTACCTGTTTTTCACCTACCGCAGTGGATGAGCCATCGGGGTTGGTGGCGATTTCGTTTTCGTTGGTGCTTTGGAACGCAGCCGCAGTGAAGAACAAAGTATCGTTCAACAAATTCCACTTGGTACCCACTTCCATATTGGTACCTTTTTGCGGATCGAGATTAGGGTTGTTGATATTGCTGCCAGCCGCTTGCGTTGCAGGGTCAGTATTCAGCGTAAAGTTAGCGCCGCCCGGGGGCAACTCGGAAGTTGCGTAGGAAACATAAATAGAACCATTTTCTGTTGGCTTGTATACACCGCCCAACTTCCAGCTCAGCAACTCATCGGTCACATGGGCATTGCGCGCAAGCAGGGTGCCTACCGGAATAAGTTGTGGTGCAGGTGCAGTGACGGCTGCCTGGCGGGTAGTGGTATCGGTTTTGGTATGGAAACGGTCAGCACGCAGTCCGACACTGACCTCCCATTGTGGATTCAAAGTAATAGTATCCAACGCATAAACGCCATAGGTGGTGGTTTCACCGTCAGTTTTAGCACCCGTGCGCACCAGCGGCTGGAACATATCGGCCGTACTGGGGTTATAAAGGTTGGCACTCGCTTGCGTCAGCGTGGTTGACGATGTGGGCCATACAAATCGAATCCCCATGGTGTAGTTCAATTGGCTTTCGTAAATAAATTCCACACCCGAAGTCAGAT
>NZ_JBRFPI010000228.1:0-7402 GCF_053579595.1 Cellvibrio sp. | reverse complement strand
CTGGCTGGATCAATCCCATAATCAAACGCAAGGCGGTAGATTTACCTGCACCATTCACACCCACCAACCCCATCACTTGACCGGTTGGTAATTTCAGGTCAAGGTGATCCAGATAAAACTCCGGATAGCGCTTGCAAACCTGATTAAATTCAATGGCGTTTTGCATGATTGCGTCTCTTATTCAGGCAATTGGTAATCAAATTTTTCAGTGCAAGGAAATTCACTTTTCTTGTCGGTATGAGTGCAAGCGTAGGTTCCACTGCCACTAATCCCTTCGAATTTACCCGAGCCACCAATAATATCGATAGCGCCGCTCACCTCACCTTTCGCATTACCCGTGCCTGCATGCTGAACAAAAATACTGTCGCCCTCTTTATCTTCAAAGGTACAAAAGCCAGCACCTTTGTTGATATCTTTACGCGTAAAATTGGCATAGGCGCATGCCGCCTTACCCATGTGCAAAGGCCCACTACCCGCTTCATTAAAGGTCACACCTGTGGACGTGTAATGACTGTAATCGTCATTGAATTTTATGGGCGCGTCACCTTTAAATATCGCATTAATACTGATACTTCCCGATCTTGGTAAATTTTCTGCACTGAGATTCGCACTAAACCCCAATAACGCAACAACAGCAGCAACTACCTGAATAGAAATTGGCTTTTTCATAAATCCTCCTAAAAAATATTGCGTAACAACTAACTCCCAATTAATGCTTTTTTTACCAGCGCTACAATTTGGCTATCACTTAATCCCAACACATGCCCAGTGTTAATCACGCTGGCGATATGCTTTTCCAACTCCGCTTCAAGCAGCGTTTTTTGTACATCCACCACATCGGCCACAAACGAACCGCGCCCCGCCTGAGTCACAATTACGCCTTCCATCTCCAACTCGGTATAGGCGCGCTTAACCGTAATCACACTCACCTGGGTTGACACACTCAACTCGCGAATTGAAGGCAAGGGGTGCCCCGCAGGCCAATCGCCCGCGCGCACTTTTTGTTTGATCTGCTCCATGATTTGCAGATACATGGGCCGACTGTCGTTCTGCGAAAGAAATAATGCCTCGGTCACGCAAACCCCATCTGTATATATACGATATGCACAGTATACACAGATATACACAGTACGCAACCAAAAAAGCCAATAGCCCTTTAAACGCCCCGTATAGGCATCCGCCTTCAAAGTGCTTATCATTAGCACCCGCCCGTCAAACCATAAGTCACGGATCGCATGAATCAACGCAGCCAAACACAAGCCATTATGTTCGCCGACGTCTCCGGTAGTTCGGCGCTATATAAGCGGGTGGGTAATGAAGAAGCTAAAGCGACGATTGATGACGCTGTTCAATTTATGACGGCGCTGACCATCGTGCATGAAGGCACGTTGGTGAAAACCATTGGTGACGAAATCATGGCGCGCTTTGATTTGGTTAACCAAGCGTGTGAAGCGGCCATTGCGATTCAACAGCGCAGCATTAAAGAGCCTCGGCTGAAAGATTTGGGAATTCGTATCGGCATTGCCTATGGCGATGTACTCATCACACCAAATGATGTTTTTGGCGATAGGGTTAACGATGCAGCCTGCGTGGCACATATCGCCCGCGCCAACCAGATCGTGATCACCCAATCTGTTGTGGATGCAATGGATAACGCACTGCGCCGCGACTGCCAGATGTTTGATCGCATCAACATCAAAGGCGAAACAGAGAAGACACTGATTTATCGCTTGGAGTGGGAACACTCCGGTAAAGACAATCGCGCGACCATGGTCATGCCGATTCACGATGTCACCCGTTTTGTCGATAAATTCCAATTGGAATTAGTGGTAAACGGCCGCACTATTTCGCTGCTGCCAGAACAGACGCCCTTTCACATTGGACGCGACCCGCACAAAGCGCAATTGTTGATCGAAACTGAGTTGGCCTCGCGCGAGCATTGCCATATTGAATTTCGCCGCGGCAAATATGTGTTGGTTGATCACTCTACCAACGGCACCTATGTCTACGTGGATGAGCAAGAACCTATTTATTTGCGCCGCGAAGAATTGCCATTACAAGGTCGGGGGTTTATTGGCCTTGGCCAAACCGCTACTGCCAGCACGCCTTGGGCGCTGCATTTTAAAGTGTGACACTCCAACATGAACAATCCCTCCATGAATATCGAAACAACAATTGAATACTCCACGCCCAGCCTGATACGCCGTTTTGCTGCCATGGTGTATGACTCACTCCTAATTATGGCGCTCAGTATTTTGTATGGTGCGATTGTGGCGGGAATTAACGTGGCCATTAAGGGCGCACCCGAGACAGGGGAACGCATCACCTGGGGAATATTTGGTGCAGTCGTTTTTATTGGCTGGATTTTGACTATAGGATTATTTTTTTGTTATTTCTGGCACAAATCCGGCCAAACATTGGGAATGAAAACCTGGCGGATGAAAATCGTAAATAACGATAACCTGAATTGCCCGAGCTATGCACAATGTATTATTCGTTTTCTCTGCGCGCCAATATCACTCTGTCTGGCAGGCGCCGGCTATTGGATGATGTATACCAACAACGAGCGCCAAACACTGCACGATAAAATCAGCAAAACACGCACACTGCTTTTGAGCAAAGAAAAGAAATAATTTAGCGTGCTCTGTTCAGCAAATAAATTCCCAATGCAATGCATAGCAAGATGGGAATCATCACTGCGACAACGGGAGGGAAACCAAATACCAAACTGGATGGCCCCAATAATTTTTGTAAGAGTACAAATACAATTCCAAAAATTACGCCGGTAAAAATTCGTTGACCCATGGTGACGCTACGCAGCGGACCAAACACAAAGGAAATAGCAATCAACACCAAACTTGCTGTCGCAATCGGCTGCAATATTTTTTGCCAAAACGCTAAGCTGTAATTACTGGCAGTAAGATTTTGCGCTTCAAGATAATTGGTATAGTAATGCAGGTTGCGCATAGAGATATCTTCCGGTGCCAGCACCAGGATATTAAACAAGTTAGGGGTGAGAGGCGTTTCCCACCGACGCTCAGCCAGAGTTTCATTGCGCACACTGGCATCCTCCATAAAGGTGATAGAAATATCATTTTCTTGCCAATATCCGTCCTGATAAACCGCTTCTTTGGTGAAACTGGCAGATTCCAATTGATGCTGGTCATTAAATTTATAGCGCGTCAAACCGTAAATAACACCATTAGGCAACACGGCATTCACATACATAAATTCATTGCCCTCGCGGTTCCACACTTTTTGTGGCGCCTGCTGAGTCACATTGTATTTTAAAAAGTGACGGCGATTTTCTGCCATTTGCTCTGTATAGGGTGAAACAAATTCACCTAAAAGCAGTGCGATGGCAATAAAAATCAGCGCAGGACGCAACGCAATCCACGCAATGCGTTTTACCGATACTCCCGCTGCCCGCACTATGACTAGCTCACTGGTACTGGCCAACAAACCCAAGCCAGCGAGACAGCCAATCAAGCAAGCGTAGGGAATCAAATCGTAAAGGCGACGGGGCACGGTTAGTGCCATGTAGTAAAAAGCTTCTAGCGCGGTGTAAGTCTCAGTAACTTTTTCTAACTGGCTAATCAAACCAAAAATAAAATCTAATGCCACAAACACTAACAGGGTCATGGCGATTGCATAAAAAACAGTGCGCGATATATAAGCTGTAATTTTACGCATGGGCCACCCTCACCGATTTATTGCGCGACTGCAATAGTGCCTGCCAATTCAACATCAACAGAGCGATGACCAAAAAGGGAATATGCACTACCCAGACGCCTAACCAAGCGGGTAGATCTCCTTCCGCGATGGCTCCGCGCGCATTGATCAGAAAGGCGAGATAAAAAATATAAATCAAAATCGCCGGCAGCATTTTCAGGTAGCGCCCCTGTCGTGGGTTAGTCTTACTCAGTGGCACTGCCAGCAAGGTTGCAATCAACACCATTAACGGCATGGAGATACGCCACTGCAACGCCGCTTTGCTTTCCGAATCACTCGCTGTGAACAACTCGGCCGTCGTTTTAGCGTCTGCCTCACTCTCAAGCTCTGCTTCACTGGTTGTGGGTGGAAGATACCTGCCCCACTCGTCAAATTTTGTGATTTTAAATTCGCTGGTACCAGGACGCCCCTCGTAAAGATGGCCGCTGTGTAGAACCAAATAGCGCTGTCCGTAGTCCGCAACGTAAGCCTGCTCACCAGTCTCGGCGATCACGATGGTGGAATTGGTTTGGCCGTCTTGTTGGGCCACAAACACTTGCTCCAAACGTTTATTGTCATCACTCACTTGTTCTACATAGGTCATGATGCGCCCCTGACCTATCGTCTGAAAGCGCCCTTCTTGTAAGCTTTCAAATTCACTCCGGTTGCGCTGCTCAGCCAGAACCTGCTCAGTGAGCTGTGCCCCCAATGGGCTCAGCCAAAAACTGAATACCGCAACAACCAAAGCGACAAATGCGGCAGGTACCAGCGTAATTCGTACCAATTGCCATTGGCTCATACCGGTAGCGGATAACACCACCATTTCACTTTCGATATACATGCGCCCATAAGCCAGCAGAATCGCGAGGTAAAAACCCAACGGCAAAATCAATTCCAGCAAATTAGGCATACGGTAGGCGATGATGGTGAAGAGCACGTCGACGGCGAGCTTGCCCTGCGCGGCATCTTTTAGATAATCACCGAACTTCCCCGAAAGAAAAATAGTAAGCAGAATCGCGCTTACCGCCAAACTGGTGATCAACAAATCCCGCGAGAGATAACGAAAAATAATCAAAGTGATAATCCTGTCATTCGACATTGGCTACTGCGTGTACAAAATCTGCCCAATAGGGTCTGCCGCTTTTATAGATAGATTGTCTAGTTGTGACTAGTGACTTGTGGCAGGCGATAAGGTTCAGCTTTTCACCGAATTTTGCCGCCATGCACCGCGCAAATTGTGGCATTATCACGTACCGCGCCCGATTTGTCTTGAGCGAATTTTTCACTGCTTTTTTTACCAAGGACTTTCTATGACCGCCGCCAAAGCCTCTGCAAAATCTGCCAAACCTGCGACTGCCAAATCCGCCATTACCAAAACCAGCCTGATCCAGTTCTCAACCAAAGCGATCGATCCCATCAAACAAGTGACCCAATGTCTGGTCGTCGCCAGTTATGAAGGCGTAAAACTCTCGCCATCTGCCAGCGCGATCAACGCTGCCGATGCTCAGCAGTTGGAAACACTGCTCAAGCGCGAGGGTTTTCAAGGTAAGGCAGGACAAAGCTTGCTGTTATTGAATCCCCAAGGCATAGCCGCAGAACGCTTGTTGGTGCTGGGCTTTGGTGCCCCCAAAGATGGTCATGTCAGTGCCGACAACTATCGTCGCGCAGTACAAAAAATCGGCGATGCATTGCGTGCGACTACTTGCAGTGAAATCACCCTCGCTTTATCAGAAGTCAGTGTTGCCGAGCAGGATGCCGAATGGCAGGCTCGCCAAGTCGCAGAAAGTCTGAGCTTGCTGGATTACCGCGCCGATAAACTCAAAAGCAAACCGGCCGAACTTAGCTTGCAGCTAAAGAAAGTATTTTTTGGTGCAACCAAAGCCCAAACCGCTGGCGCAACCAAAGGCCTGCTGCTCGGCCAAGCTATCGCCAAAGGCGTCAATCTGGCGCGCGAACTGGGCGATTTACCGGGTAATATTTGTACACCGACTTATCTCGCCAGCGAAGCCAAGCGCCTCGCCAACAAGCAGTCAAAACTGAGTGTAAATATCCTCGAAGAAAAACAGATGAAAGAATTGGGCATGGGCTCACTCTTGTCAGTTGCCGCTGGCAGCGACCAACCTGCCAAACTCATCGTGCTGGAATATAAAGGCGGCAGTAAAAAGCAGGCGCCAATCGCGCTAGTGGGTAAAGGCATCACCTTTGATACTGGCGGCATCAGCCTGAAACCAGGCGCCGCAATGGATGAAATGAAATACGATATGTGCGGTGCTGCAAGCGTACTCGGCACCATGCAGACCCTGCTGGAATTGCAATTGCCAATTAATGTGGTGGGTGTGATAGCAGCATCAGAAAACATGCCGAATGGCAGCGCCACTAAACCAGGTGACATAGTCACCTCCATGTCTGGCCAGACGATTGAAATCCTCAACACCGATGCGGAAGGCCGTTTGGTGTTGTGCGATGCCCTCACCTACACCGAGCGCTTTAAGCCAAAAGCCGTTGTTGATATCGCAACCCTCACTGGCGCCTGCGTGATCGCACTGGGTAATCACGCGACCGGTTTGTTCAGCAACAACGATGAGCTTGCTAAATCCCTGCTGAAAGCCGGTGAAGAATCCGCCGATCGCGCCTGGCATATGCCATTGTGGGACGATTACCAAAAACAACTTGATAGCAACTTTGCCGACATCGCCAATATCGGCGGTCGCGAAGCTGGCGCTGTCACCGCCGCCTGCTTTTTGTCACGCTTTACGAAAAAGTTTGCTTGGGCACATCTGGATATCGCCGGCACCGCCTGGCGTTCGGGCGGTGCTAAAGGTGCCACCGGCCGCCCGGTAACCATGCTAGTACAGTACTTGCTTAATCAGGTTTGATCGTGACGCAGGTGGACTTTTACATACTGCCGGAAACAACCAGCGAAGCCCGCTGGTTGTTTGCCTGCCGCTTGATCGACAAAGTACAGCGTATGGGCATGCGGGTATTGGTGGCGATGGACAGTGAAGCAGAAGCACGTGCGTTCGATGAATTGCTGTGGACGTTCAAGCCGGAAAGTTTTATCCCGCATCAATTGATAAACGGCGGCAAACCATCACCAGTGGAGATTACCTTTACACCGGACGCTGGCGACCATCAAGGTTTATTGCTTAACTTGAGCAAGACCACGCCACCCTATTTCAGCCGCTTCGAGCGTTTGAGTGAAGTGGTCATTCAGGAACAACAGAGTTTGCAATCCAGCCGCGAGCGCTTCAGTTTTTATAAAAGCCGCGGCTATCCGATTGAAACCCGTAAATTGTGATACGCGCGTACAGACAAGGCGATTAACAGGTAAGCATCATGGCCAATACGAATAAAACCAAAGCCGAAATATTGCAGGAGCTGGAATCGATAAAAGGATTATTACTGGAAGAAGATGACATTCCCATTCTGCAGGATATGGAGGGTGAAGATGAAGTTCTCGATGAGGATTTCCATTCAGAACCTCCTGTGTTGATCAACCGCCACGAGTCGGTTTTACCAGGCCAAGGCTCGCTGTTTGATGAACCCAAATCAGTTATTGCCAAAATTGCCGGGCAACTGGATACAACTACTCACTCCCCTGAACAACATGCCTCCACTCAGGAGCCTAAAAAACCTGGTTTTACTGCACACTTGGGCACAACCCATTCAGGCACAAACGCAGATCATCGAC
>NZ_JBRFPI010000227.1:0-7416 GCF_053579595.1 Cellvibrio sp. | reverse complement strand
GGTGCCGAAGCTGACGCGCTGTTCGGCAATGCCGACATCAGGCTTATTGGTGTAATAGGCATCGATAAGTTTGGGCAGATCTACCAGCAGGTCTGCGGGTAAGAGTTGGCCAGCCAAGGGGCTTGTAGACATAAAAACTCCTGAATTGTACGGATTTGCTGCTGTAGTTGCGTTGTTGTCATTATGATGATGTCAGAGCCTATAGTAGCGCGCTTTGATTTGACTTAACTACTATCAAAATTATCGACCAATCACGAGGGATACATTATGCGTTGGAAACAAGGTCGTCGCAGTGACAATGTGGAAGATATGCGCAGTTCCAGCCCTACCTCAATGGGCGCATTGGGTGGTGCTTCGGCGGCGATGCGGATTTTACCTTTTCTGCTGCGTACGAAAACTGGCCGCACTTTATTGATCATTGGCGTGTTGGTGTATTTCGGAGCCAAATTTTTGGGCATTGATTTGCTCCAACTGGCCGCGCCACCCGGAGCGACAGTTTCAGCCAATAGCCAACAAATATCGCCAAAGGATCAGGAATTGGCTGATTTTGTATCGGTGGTGTTGGCCGATACTGAATCTACCTGGCATCTGGAATTTAAAAAGCTGGGGTTGACTTATCACGAGCCAAAGCTGGTGTTATTTCGTAATGCAGTGAGCTCAGCTTGCGGCTACGCGCAATCGGCGATGGGGCCATTTTATTGCCCGGGCGATAACAAGCTCTATATCGATTTAGCCTTTTATGAGGATATGAAAAATAAGCTCGGCGCGCCCGGTGATTTTGCACAAGCCTATGTAGTCGCTCATGAAGTTGGGCACCATGTGCAAACTTTATTGGGAACATCGGCGAAGGTGACGCAGGCGCAGCAGCAAGTGTCAAAAGCGCAGGCGAATCAGCTCTCGGTAAAATTGGAGTTGCAGGCGGATTGTTATGCCGGAATTTGGGGACACTACGCTGATACTGAACGACAAATGGTGGAAGACGGCGATATCGAAGAAGCCCTAAATGCCGCTTCAGCGATCGGCGATGATAATTTGCAACAGCAAGCCGGTGGCGCAGTGCGTCCGGAAAGTTTTACCCACGGTAGCTCCAAGCAGCGTGTGGAGTGGTTTAAACGCGGTTTTGAGCAGGGCAAGGTAGAGGCATGCGATACGTTTAAGTGAGCTACTCTCAGGCCACCAGTTTCTTTGAATCTCCCAGTACCAGCGTGCGATAGACTTGTATAAAGTCATCTGCATTACGTGGGCAATTTGTGCCGTTATCGAAATGGTTCGCCCAGAGTTGTGCGAGAGCAGAAATGTCTGCGGGTTTGCTGGTATCTATCGCACTGCGGCGGTACAACATCCAGGCCATACCAGTAGCGTAAGTTAAATTGCTCATTAGCTCGTTGTGCGGATGCTTCAGGAATTGTTGTTGGCTGGCCAAGCCGCGCTGCTGGGAAGCCAAGTCAGGAAACTGGACCAAATAGGTGTCCCACAATTCCAGATGCTTTTCAGCGGTAATGCGATACAAGCCCAAGCCTTTGGTTTGGGCACAATAACAATGTAATCCCAGTAATGATTCTTGCGCAGCGGTGCCAAGCAATAAATTTTCGGCAACGTCGGAATATTCTCCCAGTCCCTGCAAATAAGGTTTGATGATTAACTCACGTAGATCACTCGCATAAATACCCATAACTACCTCAATGCGCCCCATTTTTGTCACAGCAGTGCCCCAAATTGTCAGCAGCTAAATGCTAACAGCCAATTTATGCACGGTTTCTGTTCCATGTAGCGTCAAAAAAACTGTACATAAACTGTACATGGTAGACACAGCATAAGTTGCGCCAACTTGCTGCAAGCTGAACGAGTCGAATAAACATCCTTGGCTATACTCGATTAGTGAGAGCGCAATTGAGGAGGGGATTGGTAATGCGTATTGGTATCCCGAAAGAAATAAAAGCTGGCGAAAATCGCGTTGCATTGACTCCCGCAGGTGTGGCGGAGTTACATCGGCGTGGCCACAGCGTTTACGTTATGCGCGGTGCAGGGCAGGCCGTGGGATTTAGCGATGAGCGCTATCAGCATGCTGGGGCGTTATTGGTCGATTCCTTGGCAGATGTGTATGCCAGCGCCGATTTGATTGTCAAAGTGAAAGAGCCGCAAGCAGAAGAATATGTGCTGCTCAGTGCCCGCCATCTGCTGTTCACCTATTTACACCTCGCGGCTAATCGCGCGCTAACAGATGCATTGCTCGCATCGGGTGCCAGTTGCATCGCCTATGAAACCTTGACTGATTCGCAGGGGCGCTTGCCACTGTTGGCGCCCATGTCGGAAATTGCCGGGCGCATGGCGGTACAGGCGGGTGCACATCATCTAGAGATGGCGCAGGATGGAAAAGGTATTTTGTTAGGTGGGATTCCCGGTGTTGCACCGGCGAATGTGTTGATTCTGGGTGGTGGAGTGGTGGGTGCAAATGCCGCTGCTATGGCTGTTGGAATGGGTGCACAAGTGCGTATTTTGGATAAATCCATTGCACGTTTACGCCATTTGGATGAGCTGTGGCGCGGCCGTGTTGTATGTGAATATGCAGTGCAAGAACGCATCGATACGCTGGCACTCCAGTCAGATTTGGTTATTGGTAGTGTGCTCAATACCGGTGCCGGTGCCCCGCAACTATTGAGCCGCGCTCTTATCGCACAGATGGAAAGGGGTAGTGTGTTAGTGGATGTCGCTATTGACCAGGGGGGATGTTTTGCAACCTCAAGACCGACTACACATCAACATCCAGCATATATCGAAGAAGGAGTTGTACATTATTGCGTCGCCAATATTCCCAGCGCAGTCGGTAGAACGGCGACCCTCGGTCTTACTAATGCGACCCTCGCGTACGTCATTCGCTTGGCGGATGCGGGTATCGGGGCGTTACAAACGGATGCCGGTTTTCGTGGTGGATTGAATATTTATCGCGGCCAGCTTACTCATGCCGGGGTCGCTGAAACTTTTGGAATGCCGTTTAGTGAGACTGCATCGTTGTCGTTGGAAAGTGAATTTCCTTATAGAAAATAACACGATAGATTCGGCGCCACTGAAAATAGTGATCTATACTCACGCCAAGTTAAGTGTAGATTACCTGCCTCGGAGCAATATCTGCCCCCACTTTCATATAACTAGATTCAGTTCCCGGAAACCTTAGGTCGATGAGAGATAAAGCGCCTTCCTTTTTTAATGGCATCTCATTCCAGCTTGCCAAAATCGGTATCATTTTGGCTTTTGTGTTGAGCTTTCTATTGAGTTCAGTACAGTTATACCTCGATTTTTTAAACCAGGAAAAAGAACTCAAAACGCTCATTGACCGCGTTATACAAGTGGCAACCCCTCCTGCTGTACGCTCCGTATCCACACTCGATGATGAACTTTCCTATGAAGTGGTGAACGGTTTGCTGCGCTACGGATTTATTTACGAAGTAGTCATTTACGATGATACCGGCAATGTACTTGCCCAGGGCAGCAGCACGCGTCCGGAAGTAAAAACCCGCTGGCTCACCAATAAAATCACCGAAAATACACGTGAATACACCGCGAATTTATTATTGCCCGGCTACAGTGACGGCACGTCGGGCAGTATCCGTTTTTCAGTGGATATGGATTTGGCTCTCGAAGGTTTTTATAACCGCTCCCAAACTGCGCTCATGACCGGCTTGTTGCGCAACATGTTTCTGGTGTTGCTATTGTTCGTAGTGTTTTATTACACCCTCACCAAACCCTTGGTGCGATTATCGCGCGAAATTAACAATATCAATCCTGATCATCCCGGCGTAAACCGCCTCACCCAATTGCCTGCGCAGCGCAAGGATGAATTGGCACAGCTGATTGCCAGTTCCAATCAATTATTGGACATAGTCGAACTTTCCCTTGCAAAACGCCGTGCAGTTGAATTGGCGTTGCGTAAAAGTGAAGAGCATTTGCGCCAGATTATTGACCACCTACCTGTCATGATTGGTGCGCGCAATATCGCTGGCTATTACTTATTTGCCAATAAAGCGCTCGCTAATGAACTGGGGTACACGCCTGACCAAATGCGTAATTTGCATGTGCGCCAGCTGTTAAAAAATTCGGTGTTTGATATAGATACCATGCTGCAAAATGATTATCGCGTTATTCGCGGCAATGAAGAGTTGGATGTAATTGGAGAGCGTTTTGTCACCTCGACCGGTAAACAATTGTTTTTACAAACCCACATTATGCCGCTCGCCTTTTACGATGAAAAAGTCGCGTTAATCGTATCGGTTGATATTACCGAACGCAAAAATGCGCAGGCCAAGATGGAATTTATGGCCCACCACGATGCGCTTACCGGTTTACCCAATCGCCTGCAGCTGGTTGAGCGTCTTGAGCACGAATTGCGCCGCGCTGAACGCCATGGTTATTTTGGTGCGGTGTTGTTTATCGATCTCGACCAATTTAAAACCATCAATGATTCGCTTGGTCATCCGGTGGGTGACCGAGTGCTGGAAGTGGTTGCCACACGTTTACAACAATCAGTGCGCGAAGAAGATTTGGTTGCCCGTTTGAGCGGTGATGAATTTGTGGTTGTACTTACCGTGCTCGACCAAAATATCGAAACAGCGGCATTGCGCGCGGGCGAAATCAGCGAAAAAATCCGCACCATTATTTCCCAGCCCTATATGTACGACAGCATGGAATTGCGCGTTACTTGCAGCGTGGGTGTGGTGGTTTATCCCGATAAAAATAATTCTGTGCATGAATTGTTGCGCTACGCCGATACGGCTATGTATCAAGTAAAAGAAAAAGGGCGCGATTCCATTGAATTTTTTAACGAAGAAATGGCCGATAAAGTTAGCCGCCAATTGACGATGGAAGGTGATCTGCATCGCGCGTTGGATGAATCGCAATTTGAATTGTATTACCAACCTAAAATTGATATCCAGAGCGGACGGGTTGTGGGTGCGGAAGCGCTGCTACGCTGGAATCATCCTACCAAGGGTATGGTGTCGCCGGTCGATTTTATTCCGGTGCTGGAAACCTCTGGCATGATTATCGATGTAGGCCAGTGGGTATTGGAAGCATCTTGTAAAACGCTGGTTAAATGGCATCAATCCGGTTTATGGAAGCCGGGTATGAAGATGAGTATTAACATCAGCCCGCGCCAATTCCGTCGCGCTGCATTTGTGGATGATGTGATTGCGACTTTGGAGAAATATCCGATCCCGGACGCGTCCCTGGATATGGAAATTACTGAAGGTATTGTTATCCAGCGTGTTGATGATGCAATTGTTACCATGACGACGTTAAGCGAGCGCGGCATCAGTTTCTCACTCGACGATTTTGGTACTGGTTATTCGTCTATTAGTTATCTCAAACGTTTGCCTGTGAGTACCTTAAAAATCGATAAAGGTTTTGTGCGCGATATTATCGATGACCGTAACGACCGTGTACTTGTCGAGACTATTATTACCATGGGGCGCTTGCTCGATATGGAATTGGTGGCAGAAGGTGTGGAAGAAGCAGAGCAATTGGCGATTCTGAAATCGTTCGGCTGTGATTACTATCAAGGTTATTTATCGAGCCAAGCGGTTCCTTTGGCAGAATTTGAAGTGATATTAGCTGATGATGAAAAAGTGGGTGAGTAAATAAATATTGTCGATAGCTATGCGTTGGAATCGACATTTTTTTCATCGTATTTTTCAGGTTAAAACAATCTTCCCAGCAAATAAGGTACCGCTGTTTCCACGCGCATAATGCGCTCGCCTACATGCACGGCTTCAAAGCTACACTTTTCCAATAAATCAATTTCGTACGGAATAAAACCACCTTCAGGGCCTACGGCCAGTGTCAGCGAGTAGTCTATCTGGCAGGGGCAGGCAGTTTCTGTGTAAGGGTGGGCAACCAATGCGCGCGTATCGGCAACAATTGCCGGCAACTCATCTTCTACAAATGGCTTGAAACGTTTGTGTAAATGCACTTCTGGCAAACGAGTGTCGCAACCTTGTTCCAATCCTAAAATGAGCTGCTCACGAATATTTTCTGCTTCCAAAAAAGGTGTCTGCCAGTAGCTTTTTTCCACGCGGTAAGAATTAATCAAATGCAATTGTTTAATGCCGAGGGTTGCAACCGTTTGTAAAATACGGCGCATCATTTTTGGCCGCGGCAAACCGAGTAGCAGCGTCAATGGCAATGCGCGCGGCGGTGCTTGGTGCAGGTCGATATCCAGATATATCGCATTATCATTAAGTTCTGTAACCAGCCCTACACCCAGATTGCCGTTTATCAGACCGACTTTTAATTGATCGCCCACTGTAGCGCCGTGCACTTGCTTAATATGCGCAAGCTGGCGTGGATTTTTGATACAGGCTCGGTTATCGGTGAGTAAATCGTTTGGCGATAATAAAATCAGATTCATAATGTGTAGAAATAGAGGTAAGTGGAAAAATATGGGCATTAGACCACGTGCGGTAATGTCTTGTCATATATTGCTGCGCAACAATGGCCTCGGAGCGATGTAGGTTTACGCCGGTTTAGGCCTCCGCTATCAACCACCATTCTGGAAGCAAAGGGCGTATTTCCGGTTGTTGAAAGCGCTGATCCAGCAACCACAAATAACCTTCATCTGATGTAGTTCGAATTACGCGTCCGGCTGCCTGGATCACTTTCTGGATTCCTGGATAGGTGTAAGTAAAGTCATATCCCTGCGCGAATTTACCTTGCATTACTGCACGCAAATGTTCGTTTACCGGATTCACTTGTGGCAAACCCAGTGTTGCAATAAAAACCCCTTTTAATGCATCGCCTGATAAATCCACTCCCTCGCTGAAAGCGCCGCCCAATACCGCCAAACCCAATAAATTATTGTGCTGGCTAAATTGCTCGATAAATTCCTGCCGGTCTTCTTCGCTCATACGGCGCGATTGCACCACCAATTGAATATTGCTGTTGATCAATCGCGGCCGAAGAGCGGTCTCTACTTTTTGTAAAAATTCATAGCTGGAGAAAAACGCCAAGGCATTGCCTGGTTGTGCGTGGATTTGATCTTCGATCAAATTACAAATAGGTTCTATGGCTGCACTGCGATCTTTGTAGCGGGTGGATAAATTGGTTGCGATCTGGACGTGCAGTTGCTCGGGTTTGAACGGTGAGGGAACATTGATATGTACCGTATCATCAGGCAAACCCAGCAGCGATTGATAATAATGCGCAGGATGCAGCGTGGCCGAAAAATAGCAGGCGCAATGGGCAAAACTCAACCGTGCGGCCAGTGGTGTTGCCGGTATCAGGTTGCGCAGGGTCAGTACTTCTTCTTTTGTACCCATGGCTTGCATATCAATACAAAAATCTTCATCGAACACTTCTACTACTTTTTGGTAGTTGAGTGCAGCAAAAAAAAATTCTTGCGCAATTGTGTCTTGCACGGTGTGGTCA
>NZ_JBRFPI010000226.1:0-7437 GCF_053579595.1 Cellvibrio sp. | reverse complement strand
GCGCGTAATGTTTCGAGGAAAGCAACACGATTGTCTACAGCACCACCCGCAGCCCAAGTAGTAACTTCAGCATCAGTGATGAAGTTGGTTGAACCGGCTACGTAATCAGTTTCATCGATACCATCGTAGCTGCGTACCCAGCTTTCAATTTGAGCATTGGTCGCGTGTGCCAGCATGATCCACTCGATATCAAAACCGGCTTTAGCGGTATCGTTGGTTGCGTCTTGAGTGACTTTTGCAGCGTAAAGAGTACCTGCTGACAAATCGCCGGCCACATCGGCTACGAACTTGTAGAAGCCTTTGTTTGAGCCGTCATCGGTTAGGTAAACGGTTTTCTTGTCGGGCATGATCACCGGGTTTTCATGGGCTGAACGGCCCAGAGTGAAATGCTTAACAGCAACCGGCGCAGCCGCTTTTGGTTGGGTGATTTCAACTATGTAGCCGTAGTCGTATGGGTTGGGGAAGGTGCCGCCCAGGTAATCCTTAATCTTCAATACATCAGCGTAGTTCGGATAACCGGTGGAGTAGGTCATGTCGTTCCAGCGCACTGAATTTTCAGCTTCGTAGTTTTCTTCTGAGGTCAGCGGAGTGCCCCAAGGTGAAACGGTACCAAAGCAGTTGATCATGGTGCCTTTAACATTGCCGAAGTTGACGTTCATGGCATCGTTTACGCGCCAGGTGCCATCGCTTTGTTTGGCGATATTCAAACGGCTTACACCACCCGGACGATCTTCCCATGCGCTGAACAGGTAGCCTTCGCTGCCGGTGGCGTTGCTTGGGATGAATGCGTTGAAGTCGGGGTTGTTGGATTGCTTGATGCTGACGTTGCCTGCAGGGTTGGTGATGTTGCCGAAACCGAAAGGCAGTGCACCGGCATAGGTATCGCCTTCACGGCCAAGGGCTTGATAGCTACCTACGGCAACTTTGGTCGTTTGTGATTCTGGAGAGCCTTTCACTGGAACTGGAACCGGGGTGATCTTGGGATCAAGATTATCCAAATCTACGCCATTCCAAACACCAACGGCGGCTTTTTTCTCATCGCCAGGCAATGTGTCAGATGGGTGTTGAATATTGAAAAAGAATTCGCCGTTGTCGGTCTTGAACATACCGGTCAATTCTGAACCCATTGGGGTAGTCGCGAGGCGGATTAATTTGGCTGGGGCGGTTGCATCGGTTCCGTTGCTGCCGTTAGAGCCATTGCTGCCGTTAGTTCCTGCTGGACCTTGTGGGCCGGTAGCGCCAGTATCACCTTTGGGGCCTGCAGCACCAGCAGCGCCATTAGCACCCGCTGGGCCAGTTGCACCGTCTTTACCATCATCTCCGCCGCAGGCAGTGAGCAGGAGGGTGGATGAAACTAACACGGCTAATATTTTTTTGTTGAAGGTCATAGTTATTGATCCCAAGGTTGGTCTTTAAAAAGTTTGCTTTCGAGGACTGAAGCCTAGGGGTGCTTTATGAAGGTTTGACAACATATTTATGTCATTTAAATGAAGGTTTTTTGACGCCAAATGCATTTAACTTTCGTTGCCGTCTCCATGTGTGGTTTTAGCGCGATGTTTATCAAGTAAAAATAAAAAAGCACCGCCGCTTTCGCGACGGTGCTTAATTTATTTGTTCAATTTTGCCATTTAATCTATTGAGGACTGTTCCAGTCCAAACGAAGATCCCAATTGTAAAAACGAAATTCCGGCGCAAGGGGTGGTTCAGATTCATCGATGGTTTCAAACACATTGTTTGCGGGCATCCAAGTCGCATCGCGCCCATAAATATAACTTTGGTGACGGACTATGTGGGTATAAGCCTTATTCAGCTGCATAGCGCGCTCCCGCGAAGGGGAAATCAGTGTGTACACATCGGCGGATTTCACTTTTTCGGTATCGACAATCCCGTTTTCGGTAAACCAGCGGCTGAGCATCTCCGGATTTTCGCGGAATTCACTGCCGCCACCTGCGCGCTGTAAATAATGCAAAATTTCACCGCCGGGTTCACTTACGCTGGGTGCATCCAGCATGCCTTTCAAGTTGATGTAGCCCCAGCCTTGCGCACCGGTGACTTTGCGTGCAAACGCAAATGTTTGGTCGATAGTGGCGCCGACTGCGGCGTGGCAGCCCATGCAAAAGAAGGTTTCTTCATGGGTTTGCGGACGCAACTTGCCATCGTGGTCTTCTATATAGCCTTGCAGCATCCAGCCAAACCCATTTTCCATTCCCAGTTCACCGTGATCATTGAAGTTGGGCAATTGCTCCAGATTTTTTTCTTTGCGTTCACGCGCGTAGCGGCTGGCGACATCGTATTGTTCCAGAGCTCGAATTTTTTTCATGTAGCGCAGTTCTTTCATGCGCGCGGGCACAAAAATATTGCCCTGTTCATCATTACCTACGTAGCGAACTGAATGCATGAATTCGGTATTTTCCGGATATTGTTGGGGGATAACCGTTACCTGCGCTGCATCGCCCAAATATTGATCGCGTTTTACCAGTTGCACTGCTTGGCCCAGATTGCCATCGCCATCCAAATCAATGCCCAGCTCCTTTTCATCTTGCGGCGCGATACTGATGTTCGCCAGTTGTTTGATGTTTATTTCAACCAGCGATAAATTTAAAAAATACATCGCTGCATTGTATTGGCCGTTGATTTCGCGAAACTGCGCCGGTAGGCGAATGACTACATCGTCTGTCGCACCATTAGTAGGCCAGAATGTGCCGGGGAAAGGTTTGTAATTAAATGCGATCCAGTGACTGCCGTCTTTCGCAATGCCTTGCTCATCAAAGGCAGCGGCGGCCTGATGGAAATTTTGCAAATCAGGAATAAAGCCTTTCCAGTTGCGAGCGGTCAGATCTTTTGGGAGTTGGCTGTAGTTTTCGGTATCGACATAGGTTTGACTTCCGCTTTCGCTGATGCCGTTAATCCAATCCTGTCGACCAACTAGCAGATTCTTCCTGTTGTTACTCATGCCGTCCCCAGAAATAATATTAGCGCCCTGCAGGCCGCCATCATCCAGCTCATTCATGCGGAACTCGCCTTTGCTGCGGTCATACATTTGGTGACATGTGTAGCAGGGGTTGTGGCGATTCTCCGTTTTGGTGTAGCACTGCGAGGGGATGGGGGCTTCGAGATTGGTAATGATGTCGTTTGAGACTGTCACTCTTTGTTCGGGAACAACTTCCGGTAGTGCCATTGCCGTATCTGTGGTGGGCGCTTCATTTTTTACTATTTCGGTGTTTGATTCGCTCGCAGTGGTATCGCATCCAGCGATGCCGAGCAAAAAAAAGACATATACAACAATAAGAAGAGATGTTTCTTTCATACAATCAATACCGCTTGTAAGGTTTGGATGGCACTTAAATGGATCCAAAGCCTAACAAGCGATTATTACAATTTTCTTGCAGTGTGCGGTTGTACGCGCTGTTAAGAGGGTGAGGATAAGTAATACAGGCAACAGAGGATGATTGTTGCCTGTGTTGATAATTGAATTTTAATCATATACCCAGACAGAGAACGTTTTAGTCATGGGGGTTCCATTCAGATTGTTAATATTGCACAAACTTGGTGTGTAATTGGAGTCATCTTGCGGATCACAACTACCATAATTATTGTAATTATTATTAATGTGATCGCTCCACTCAAATCGATCCAGTACCGATCCTCGCAATTCGAGTCGAGCGTTAGATCTCGGTAAGGTGATGGTGCAGGTGTTGATACTTTCGTTCCATGAATAACGGAACTCACAGAGTTTTAATCCATTGTCATACAGGGAGAGTGATGTGCTGCCACCGCCCAATATATTAAAATTTGCATTAAAAGTGATTGTTGTTTGTGGTAAAGGTGGCCCGTTATATTTTGCGCTCATTAAAATAGTTTTATTGTGATCTGCTACGGTGACATTGTAAGCACAGGTTTTTTGGCTTGCATCGGTGCCAGCTTGGCAAACGCCGCTTTCATATTTCCATGTCGAGCCTTGGCCAGTAATTTGGAAAATATGTTGTCCGCTTGAAAAGGTTTTGTGTTCGCAGGAATAAATTTGTGCAGCATAAGATGGGTTGCATATTAGCTTGCGGGTTGGATATATCATCTCAATTTTCATGCTGCCAATAGGGTTGGGTATATCAAACTTAAATGTTGTTAACTGGGTGGGTTGTAGGTTTGTCCAATGGCTTTTGTATTTGCTCACATAATTCGTGTAAACAGTCGGTATACCACCTGCCGCATTGTATTCATTAGTGCCACAGGTGGTATTGGTTTGTCCGATACACGTTTTTATCGCTGGATTGGAAAAAAATAAATACTGCACCGCGTTACCAAATGCATTCGGGTAGGTCATCACGTCTCTGTAATTGTCCGCAACACCGTACCCCATGGATGTGCTAATTGGCACGCCTGTATGTGTGGTACTGCCGGATATTTTTCCATGTCCAACACCTAATATATGGCCAAGTTCATGCGCAAAAGTGTATGCATGCGAATACAAGGCAACAGCAAGTGCTTTGGGAGCGCCGCCGCTCCCGACGGTCGATGGGTAGTTGGCATTGCCTGCGATATTGTTGGTCGGGTTGTCGCACAGCAAGATAGTGACATGCGGTTTGTGGAATCGACGTAAATTGGTAACTTCAGTATTCGTTTCAAGGCTACTTACTACTGATGAATTACATGCGGTATTTGAATAACCACTAATTTGTACGGCATCTAGCAGGTTGAGTTGTATATTGATATTGGATTTGGTAAACGCTGAGTTACCTTGGTTAATAAAGTTTGCAGCCTGTACGGCAACATTATTGCCTAAAACATTTGCTACCGTATCGGGATACAGTACCAGTACATCCACTTTATTTTGTGCCCAACTCAGGTTTGAAAAAAATACAAAGAGCAACATAAATACAAACTTCATTGTGAATCTCCTTTTTTGTGATTAATCGGTGAGTTCCGGGTTGGCGATAAAGAGGAAGTGTTTGTTATTGATTGTGGCGAGGTGAAGCACGTTATGGGGTGTTGAAATGGAGCCAAACATGGCATTGTCTTTCCAGCTTATGTGAATGCCGCGGATGCTATTGCTATCACCATGGATGTGCCCCGATAAACTGGTAATTCCGTTTTGCGATGAAATGTCCTGGATGATGTAATCAACCAAACCAATTTGCGGTAAATCCAGATTGATAACGGTGTTGGGTTTTAGCCCAGATAGTTGTGCGGCATCAATGTCTACTACAAATAGCCTGTCAGCAGATGTAATGAGTTTTTGAGCTGTCTCGGCGAGCTCTTGTTCATCAATAGGCCTGCTGTTATCACTAATCAGGGAGGAGGTGATAGCCATTGGAGGCGTATCGATACTTTGATCGATATGATGTGGCAAGGGCGCGATAGGTGAGTGAGTTTGGGAGGGGGTAGTCTGTGCCTTTGGATGCTTTTCCGGTGGCTGGGCGGCGGTCAATTGGGTGTGAGCGCGCGCGGTTGCGCTGTTTTGAATCTTATCCTCTGCAGGAGCTAACCCTACATATCGCGCACTTATAAAGGCCGTCACGCAGGCCAAACAGATAGTGCCAATCAGAAAATACGCCTTCCGCATTCCGTGTGTCCCTTAATCTGGATTTAATCCAAGTCATATCACCAATCATTCCCAATGTGCCTGATGTCTGTGACGTTTATATTAATTGCTTATATATTAAGCAAAAAAGTCGCCTCCTCCCTTTAAGGATTTTAAATAGGGGTTAGCGGAGATTGGCTGTCACTGTGGTTGTTAGGTAATCTGGCGGGTGAGATTAAGTTGAGTGAATACAATGATTACCCCTGCGGGCAAATCTGCTACGCTTGGCGGCAAATACTCTCTAATTACCAATGTGTGTGCTATGGATTCCAGCGTGACAGCAGTTCAATCAGATTATTCAGTGTATCGCGGCGTGATCGGCGATCTATTAAGCGGTAAGGAGCAATTGCCGAGCCTGCCGTCTATTACGTTTGAAATTCGTAAAGCTATGGGTCAGCAAGATCTGTCGATGATTGAATTGAGCAAGCTATTGGCCAAAGATCCTGCATTGTCTGCCGTGTTGTTGAAATATGCATCCAGCCCGCTGGTGGGCACTCCTACACCACCGCAAAATTTGCTCGATGTCATTCGCCTCCTCGGGATGAATCAGGTGGAGCGAATTACCATGGTGCACTCGGTCAAAAGTTTGTTTTCAGTGCACTCGGTAAAGCACAAACGTCTGTTTATGGAAGCTTGGCGCCGGTTAGCATTAAAGGCGAGCTTGAGCACTTATATTGCCAAGCATATGCATCTGAAAAATGTGTTACCGGACAATGTACTTATGGCTGCGCTCTTGAGCGAGGTAGGTACGCTCGCCGTACTTTCTGCCTTTAAAAACAGTGAAGAAACACCGGATGTTCCCGCCTACATAGCGCTCTGCCGTGAGTACGCCAAATCACTCGGCGTGATTACGCTTAAGCAGTGGCAGGTTGATGAGCAGTATCTAAAGGTGGTGCAGGAAATTGGCAACTGGAAAGGCGAGAGCCCTGGCCCAGCCAATCTTTGCGATTTGATCAATCTGGGGTTGTATCACTCACTTAAACTGACCCACACCAAAACGGACTTGCCGCCCATTCAGGAATTAACGGCCTATCAAAAATTGGAAGAGCCAGACAACTCAATCGTTGCCGGTGGCCTCACGTTCGTGATGACCAACGTGCAAGAAATTCGTATGGTGGCGAAGAGCTTGTTCTAGATTTCAAAAAATAAAAACCCGGCATTTTTGTACCGGGTTTTTATTTATTTCACACGTCGTTTATGTGTTGCCACTCTTTTGATTGCCCGCCCGAATCGCCCTTGCCAATTCAATCACGGAAAGCGGCGCCGATCCTTCTGCTTTATTGCTCAGCGTAACAAAAACATTTTGTCCGGCGTTTGCGGTACCGGAAATTACCCGCACCAGGGCTGCGCGCGTTTCCGGATCGGGATCCATCATTTTGTCATAAGGCGAGTAGAGGGCTTGTGCATCTTCATAGCCGTAGGCGCCATGTAATGGATTTAAATTCCAGCGGCATACCAATGGCCCCGGCCAGAGTGCACGCAAAATCGGAAGTTGTTCGGTGATGTGCGGCATTTTGGCGTGCAGGCCCATGCAGTAGGTTGCGCCGGTATCGCGCAGTGCATCGACAAATTGTGGTGTTAACCATTGTGGATCGCGCACTTCTACTGCGACAACGCCATCAGGCGCAATGCTTTTTAAATCGGGAATGGCTTTTAACAAAGAGTGTAATCGATCGATCAATTTCGGCATTCGCCCAAGCCATGCGGTGGGTAAGGGGCTGATCTGAAATACCAATGCCCCCAGTCTGCGCCCTAAGCCTTCCAATGCCGGTTCAACAAACATCTGCACCGCTTGCTCAGCATTGAGAAAATTTGGGTTTTGTCGCATGCCGCGACCGGATTCGTCGCGCACCAAGGCA
>NZ_JBRFPI010000225.1:0-7442 GCF_053579595.1 Cellvibrio sp. | reverse complement strand
GCGGATCACCGGCTCATTCTGGTAGTAGTCGTAGCTGCCGTCGCGGCCAAAACCTAAACCGGCAACCAGGCATTGATCATTCATGCTAACTTTTCCATCGGCATGCAGAGTCACAAATTCATTGATCATGCCTTGGTAACTTTTTATCGCAACATCGCGATAGGATTCCGGCAAATAACCTTTGTTGACTGCTTTGGTATAAAAGTAAGTGAACATAGCGCTGGCGGTTGATTCGCGATAGTTGGCGATGGCGCCGGGCTTGTCGATAATTTGCCACCAGGTACTTGTCTCTGCGTCTTGATAACGCAAAATATCGGCCGCTAATTCCACGCTGATATCGATCAGGGTTTTGCGCAGTTCAGTTTCTGATTCCGGAATAAAATCCAATACATCCACTAACGCCATTGCATACCAGCCGATACCGCGTGCCCAAAATTGCGAAGCGCGGCCATTTTCTTTGTTGGCCCACTGCGCTTGTTTGGATTCGTCCCACGCATGGAAATACAAACCGGTTTGCGGGTCGCGCAATTGGTTTCGCGCAATCACAAATTCATGCACTGCCTCTTTAAAACTTTCGTGTTGTTGTTCGCCGGTTTCATAGTTTTTGGCATATTCGGCGAGGAAGGGCATGCCCATGTAGACACCATCGAGCCATAACTGATTAGGGTAGGTTGCACGATGCCAGAATGCGCCTTCGCTGGTACGTGGATGACGCTTTAAATTTTCACGCAAAAAATCCACCGCTTTGCGATATTTTTCTTGCTTGGTACGCTGCTCCAGCAGGATTACCATCTGGCCAGGTTTGGTTAAGTCGATACTGAATAAATCCGGCTCAAAGGTGTGGATGTGGCCATCATCGCGAATGTAACTGCCCGTCACGGTTTCTAATGCTTTTTGATAAGCGGGATTGGGGCTGATGCTATCCAATTCCTGCAATGCATGAATTTGCATGCCCACCACATCGTATTCAAATTTGCCGGGACGCTTGCGGTATTCATCCCAACCTTGATAGTGGTAATTCAATGTTTTGCGTTCCAATTCTGAATCCGCCAAACCTTTAGCCCATTTCAATGCGGCTTCAGCATCAACCGGATTTTTCTTCGCATCAGCACTGAGTGTTGACTCAAAACGCACACGCGGTGCTTTGGTCAAGCGCTCCACTTCGCGGTCGAGATAGGCTTTAAAATCCCCTTCGTTTTTAATGCCATCCAATTCATGTTCCCAGGCAGCGAGGAAATAATATTCCAGCTCACCGCCTTTATCTTTCATTACGGAAACATATGAATTTTCATCGGTAGTTTGTTCCGCGCGATCATCGCGGCGGAAAATAACCGCCATACCTAAATGATCATTTTCGCCACTTAAACTTTGTTTGCCCCAGCTGGCCACATAAGTCCAGGCATAGCCGCTGACATTTTGGTTGCCTTCAATCAAGGTGGTGCCAGAATGTTTCACCAAACCAATTGCCAGGTTGGGCAATTGTTGGCTGGCTTTGAGTTTCACATTTACCAAGCGGCTTCCGGCATTCATAGAAAAATGCGCACCCAAATCCACTTTTTGATTGTTGATTTGCCAGCCGTTGTAATTGATTTTAAAACCGGAATAGAGATCGCCATTGTTGGTGATAATCGCATCGCGCGTATCGACCAGCGAAACCAGATCTACACTTTTGCCGTTCCAGAAACCAAAACCACCCATGCCGAGCGATTTTCCGACTTTCAAAACATCTACGCCCCAATCTGAATTCAGATGATAGGAGTCGTAACCATCCAGCCCTACATTTTGCAAAACAACATCGCTGGTTTTTTTACCAAAAATATCAAAGCCATTGCGCCAATCGAGATAGACTCGGTAAGCCACTTTATCTGATTCGATACCGGGGCCTTCGTAGCGAATCCAGTAGGAGTGATCGGTGTATTGCGGTGGTGGCGTTACGCTCTGCACATTTTTAAAAGTGCCGCCGATATATTCTTTACCTTTCCACTCGCCGCCTTCTTTGATCGAAATTTCTGCTTGAGTTTGTTTTTTCAGTGCGGGTTTGGCGATCGCAGGATCACTGGAGATAGTGAAGGATTTAATTTCCGCTGGATTAAAATCAGCAGCCAACAACAGGCCATCAAGCGTGCCGTCGCCATCGGTATCAACTGTTTGGGAAGGCTGTGCGACATTGCCAGCAAGTACATTGAGGCTTTTAACGGCATCGCTTTGCGCGTTTATGCCGAGATCATAAAAAGGAAAATAAATGGCTTCTTGCTGCAATGCAAAATTATTGGCATTGGTAATTTCTGCCGTTGCCAATTGATGTTTGACAGTAACGGGTTGCGCAACAGGTGTTGTAGCAGTAGCTTGTTGTTCGTCGGTTTTTTCTGGTGAGCAACCCGTTAATGCTGCCAGAAAAATACCACCATAAATCACTCTACTTTTAAACAATAGACTCACGCTTAGCACCTCTTGTCGCTTAAAAAAATCATACACTAATAATCAAATAGGGATGCCAGCAAGCTGGCATCCCTTTTTGTTTTACACACACTTCACGAAATGATGATCAAGCATTTATCAGTATTTGTACTGAACACCGAGATAATACTGACGGCCAGTTTGATGGTAGTAGGACAGGCGCTCATTGCTATCCATATTACCAACCCATTGGTCATCAGCCTCGTCGGTTAGATTCAACGCTTCCAAAGTCACTTTCCAATTATCATTAATTGAATAGTTGAGCGTCGCATCGACATTTAGTGTTCCGTTGGTACCTTCTTCGTAGTTACCATTTCGGCCAACAGCAGTTGTAAGGTAATCACTTCTACTTACTACTGAAATGCGACCTCCATAATTGTCTTCTTCATAGTAAAGAGTTGCTGCGTAGGTTTCGTCAGACAGGTTAACCAACGGGCTGGTTCGCTCAACAACACCAGTGGTGGCATTCAGATAATCGAGATCTGAATCAACTGAAGTGTAGGATAGGATCGCTCCAAAGTTAGACAAAAAGCCTGGAAGGAAAGTGAATGGTTGTTGGTAACTCACTTCATAACCAGTCAGGTCACCACCAGGACTATTAACTTGTGTACTGTAAGCCCAGCTCGCATCAGCAGTACAGCTTGTATTACTACCACAGGCTGCAATCATTGTGTCTAGTGATAAACCTAATTGATTCATCAGATTAGTATAGGTGGTAGTTAAGCGCGCAGTTTGCGCAAAGCTTTCCAAGTCTTTTTGGAAAAGAGTTACACCAATGCTTGCACCCTCATCAAAATACCATTCAAAGCCTAAGTCATAGCTTTTAGCTTTAGTCGGTTCCAAATATGGGTTGCCGCTACTCACAGTAAATGCGTTACCTGATACAGATACGTTAGTGCTAGGCGCCAAGGCGCCAAGGCCTGCACGCGCAATACCTTCTGAAGCTGCAAAACGAACAAGGAAATCTTCAATAGGTTCTACAACCACGTTAAGCGATGGCAGAGTATCTGAGTAGCTATGATCAACAGAGATTTCAACACCGCGATTGTCAAAACCAGTTGAGGTTTGATCGGTTTCAAATCTTCTTACGCCGATATCACCACGTACTGGTATTGAACCTACGTCGAAATTGAAATCAACTTGAGCATAAGCACCTGTAGTGGTCTCGTTAATGTCCATAATTGCAGCAAACTGCTTAGTTAACGGCGCATTAAAAAGATCGTTCGCTGACATTATTAAAGCTCTATTGGGAATGAGCCAGTTACGACCATCACCTAAACCTGAATCGTATTCAACAATGTAGTCGGGATTAGACTGAATGTTTACGCCTTGAGTGCCTTCATTGATTCTGCTTTCAGTGGTGCTGAAATTAAAATCTTTATAGTCAATCCCAGCTTTCAGTTTAATTGAATCAGACGCATCGAATTCAAATGCAAGAGAGCCTGCATCATTCTCATTGAGGGTTGCTTGTGGGCGTTGTCTGATACTGCTAGTTACCCAAGATGATTTGTTGTATGCATTATCACCAAAAGTTAATACTGGGCTATCATAGCTGCGATAGTCATAAGTAAAATCCTGACCATTGGCAATCATAATAACAGTGTTCTGAATAGGGTTGTCGTAATCAGATTTGGTTGTTCCCACCAGAGCTTTAACGCGTAAGCTATCAGTAATGTCCTGCTTTAACGTTACTGTGGTCTGTGCAAAATCTGTAGCCATTTCATCAAAGCGATTTTCTGACCATAAACGTGCATTATCAATGTCAGCATATACAAGATTACCATTTTGAATTTCGTAATCTCTGACAATCATATTGATGGTTGGGTTTGCGGGAACGCTGCCAATGGTACCGTTCAGTACTGTTGAGAAAAAAGTCTCTTCACGAGTAGCATCAAATTTCGCAAATAATGAGTCAACACTAATTTCTGTGGAATCCGTCGGTCGGAATTGCAACGAAAGACTTGCCCCCACGCGCTCTAACTCGTGTTGATATGAGTCGTAGCGAGGTAAACGAGGATGGAATGCGGAATTTATTTCATTGTTAGCTGCTATGACGGTTGGCGTCGTAGCGCCATCTAATTGCGCGCGATTGAAGCGATCACCGGCAGCATTTGACCAGCGACCGGTGCTTGAGCCTTCGTCCTGCAACTTGCGCTCAGAGTAAGACAGAGAAAACAGCGCACCAAATTTGCCGTCAGCAAAAATATTACTAACAAGGAAAGCGGCGCTTGGATCGCTCTTTTCCGACAGATCGTTGTAACCAAGTTGGCTGGATGCAGTAAACACGAATCCATCATAGTCAAACGGTTGTGCTGCCTTAAGATCTACAGTAGCACCCAATGATCCCTCTTGTACTTCAGCTGTGTTAGTTTTGCGAACAGTCAGAGAGCTGAACAAATCAGATGAGAAGGTGTTGAAGTCAAAACCACGACCACGGTTGTTACCACCAACAGCATCCGTACCACCCGTGGTGGCGACGGTTTCCATGCCGTTTAAACGAACAGTGGTAAATGTTGGCCCAAGGCCACGTACAGTAATTCCGCGACCCTCACCACCAGAGCGTTGAATTGCTACGCCTGGCACACGCTGCAAAGATTCTGCAAGGTTGTTGTCCGGGAATTCAGCAATGTCAGAGGCAACAATCGCATCGACAAAGCCGTTTTGATTCTTTTTGATATTCATCGCGTTCTGCAAGCTATCGCGGAAGCTGCCGGTTACAACAACTTCTTCAACAGTGCCGTCACCTGAGTCTTGCGCTTCTTGCGCGTAAACACCCATTGGCAGTGTGCAGGCTGCCATGGCTAACACGAGTGGATTAAGTTTGAACATTCTCATAGCTATTCCCCATCTTTTATTGTGATTAATTACATTTGAGCTAGCGGAGCTGGTGCTGGTCACCGCAATAACAGTGCGGAGGCAAACACGTTTTCACAAACTTCACAGATTTTTTGCATAATTGAGCGACAAATCCGTTGTAATTTGTAACCTGTGCAGTCGACTTTTTTGAGCTTAGTCGATATATAACAACTGTCATGGTGGTCACATGACTTAGCTATCATTAATCCTGTTTTATATTTCAATTTGCTGTATCAATAAAAAAATAAAGCCCATTTTGATGTAAAGAAAATACTTTCTTTATCAAATCGTAAATTCAACGTCTTTGATAGTTACATTGGTGGCGGCAAAATTATCCAATTTCTCCAATACACCAATGGCAGCGACTTCTTTGAAGTGGCAGTTGGTGAGATGCAAATTTTGGATGGGCGAGCGCTCGTAGCCGCGCACTTGGAAAACTTGCTTGGCTTTTTGGCAGATAAGATTGCGTATATCTATATTGCGTACTGTCGGTGTAAATTTTCCGGCGTCGCCTTCTTCATAATCAAAGTCGATCACTATGGCGGTTTGCACTTCGCCAATCGTCACGTTGCGCACAAAGAGATTCTCGATCAAGCCGCCGCGCACCGAATTGGTTTTAACGCGAATACCGCGCTCCAACTCCGGGCTGCTCATCTCGCAATTTTCAACAAACACATTGCGTACACCACCAGAAATTTCGCTGCCAATCACGACGCCGCCGTGACCGTTGCGCATTTTGCAATCGCTGATCAGGATATTTTCTGAAGGCGTTTTTAAACGACGACCGTCGGCATTGCGTCCCGATTTAATCGCGATGCAATCATCGCCGGTATCAAAAAAGCAATTTTTAATCACCACATTTTTGCAGGATTCAGGATCGCAGCCATCGGAGTTTGGCCCTATGCTGGCAAAGGTTACTGCATCGATAGTGACGTTTTCGCACAGTACCGGATTGAGCAGCCAGAAGGGCGCGTTGGTGATGGTGATGCCTTCTATTAAAACGTTGGTGCAGCTGTAGGGCTGGATAAACACCGGACGCAGATAAGAGCCCTCAGCATAAATACGCTCTGCGACAGGAACATTATTTTCCATGTCCTGCATTAATTTATTGCGCGCTTCTGTCTGGGTTGGCACGCCAGCAATGCCCCAATCAACGCTGCTGAAATTGCTGCCTTTCCACGGCCACCAGGCGGTGCGGTTAGCTTGTCCGTCCACAGTACCTTCGCCGGTAACGGCGATATTGGTTTGGCCGTAGGCGTAAATCAGCGGCGAGTAGCCCATGATCTCCATGCCTTCCCAGCGCGTGAATACCGCAGGCAAGTAAGCATTGGGATCAGTGATGAAGGCGATGGTCGCGTCTTTGGTGATATGCAGGTTTACATTGGATAACAGGTGGATGGCACCACACAGGTATTTACCCTGGGTGACCAACACTTTTCCACCACCAGCTTTATGGCAGGCAGCTATTGCAGCGCCAATGGCTTTGGAATTGTCGTGTTTGCCATCAGCCTTGGCACCAAAATCGCGGACATCAAAGGTACGGTCGGGAAATTGTGGTGCACGCACTTGCTGGCGAATCTGTTCTGCCTGAGCCCAGACATCAATTGCATTAGTAGATGCTGTAGTTGTTGAAGAGCTAGTGCAACCAGCGAGTGTGCCCAGTGCACAACAGCTCACGACACCATTAAGTGTGTGGCTAATAAAGGCGCGGCGGCCTGGCTGTAGTAGGCAAAAATCTGTCACCGGTGTTAGCTCTCGTGTTGTCTGCCACTGATGTAGCTTTTTCTTAATTAGCTATTGGATGGTGCTCTTGGTTGTAGATGTTGGTTAGTAATCGGCATCTAATACCTCCAAGAAGATACTTATCCTCATATAGAGTGAAAATCATTCTGTATGTCATGTTAGATAAAATCAACCTGTGCTCCAAAAAAACACCTAAAAAATCCATTTTTGAGTATTTTTTTCCCACATTGCGTAATGTATACGTTTACATTTAATTAACCATTGATTTGTAAACGTTTGCATACATAAATCGATAAAAATAATTTAAAAAATAATTAATTTAATAAAAAGAATAATCATCCTAATTTTCTAGTTAAATTAACAGTTTTCTTCACTTATAAGACAAG
>NZ_JBRFPI010000224.1:0-7447 GCF_053579595.1 Cellvibrio sp. | reverse complement strand
CTACCCGCTCCTGCGCAAATTCATCCTGCTCAACGCCGCCAACAGCGCCAGTATCGCCGCCCATTATGGTTCTGCCAGCGCGGGTACCTTTGCGGTGGCACTGGCGTTTGCGGAAGCCAACAACCTAACCATCGCCCCACAAACCACCTTGTACTTAGTGCTATTGGAATTGCCTGCGATTGTGGTCGCGATTTTGTTATACAAAAAAGCCACGGGCAGCACCGGAGGAATGAAGGGAATTTGGCACGAGGCGCTCACCAGTCGCGGAGTGGTTTTGCTCGCCGGCGGTGTGATTATTGGCTACCTCTACGGGCCAGACGCAAGCAAAGATATAGCCCCACTATTTCTCGGCGCGTTTAAAGCTTTGCTCGCCTTATTTTTATTGGAGATGGGCGTGTGCGCCTCGCAACATCTGCATCCTTTTCCCAAACAACATTGGCGCTTGATCAGCTTCGCTCTTATCGCGCCTTTTGCGTTGGCGGTGATAGGTATTGCCGCAGGCATTGCGTTAGGTTTACCTGAAGGCAGCACACTCATCCTGGCTGCGCTCACCGCTAGCGCCTCCTACATAGCCGCTCCTGCTGCAATCCAAGCCGCAATCAAAGAAGCCGATATCGGGCTCGCAATTTTTGCAGCGCTGGGTGTGACATTTCCGTTGAATGTGTTGGTGGGAATTCCGGTTTACTACCAGCTGCTCACGTGGATCAGCATCTAACTTCTTCTACTTATCACAATGATTCGCGGAGCATTTATGTACAGTCAAACGCATTTGCAACAATTGGAAGCCGAAGCGATTTATATCATCCGCGAAGTGGCAGCCAGCTTTGAAAACCCCTGCTTTTTTTATTCGATTGGCAAGGATTCCACGGTGATGCTGCACCTCGCTCGCAAAGCGTTTTATCCCGCGCCTGTTCCATTCACGCTCCTGCACGTTGATACAACCTGGGAATTTGCCGAGATGGCGCGCTTTCGCGATGCGATGGCAGCAAAACATAAACTGAAAATTTTGGTACACACCAATGAAGAAGCGCTGGCGATGGGCATTCACCCCATCACCTCTGGCTCGGTGAAATACAACGATATGATGAAAACCCAAGCCTTAAAACAGGCGATGAAACAGCATCAGTTTGATGCCGCATTGGGTGGCGCGCGGCGCGATGAAGAAAAATCGCGCGCAAAAGAGCGCGTATTCTCAGTGCGCGATTCACACCAAGGCTGGGACCCAAAAAATCAACGCCCTGAATTGTGGAACATCTACAACACCAACATCGACAAGGGTGAATCAGTACGCGTATTCCCGCTTTCCAACTGGACCGAGTTGGATATTTGGCAATACATCCTCAACGAAAATATTGAATTGGTCTCACTCTACTTGTCCGCCCCGCGCATGAGTTGGATCAGCGATGACGGCGGCCAATATTTAATTCTGGATGACGAGCGTATGCTGCCATTTTTGAGCGAAACCGAACGCGCCAGCCTGGCAATCCGCCCACTGCGCTGCCGGACGCTGGGTTGTTATCCACAAACCGGCGCCGTTTTAAGCGATGCAACCAGCCTGCAAGATGTGATTCAAGAATTAATCGCAAGCAAAACCAGCGAACGCGAAGGACGCATGCTGGATAAAGACCAGGTTGGGTCGATGGAGAAGAAAAAGCGCGAAGGGTATTTTTAGTGAATACCGAGTAGTTATGTGATTGCGGCTGCTTGGCTAATTGGTTTGCAAACTAAAAGTCGATAGTCATGTCAAATAAATCACCAAAAAGCCCCATCGCTATTCCAAGCCTCCCTGGAAGCAATATTGCACTCGATTTGCCCCATAGCACCACCATAGGCTATGAGCTGACCACAATCAAAATACCGCTATTACGATTTATTGGGAGTACAAATCTGCTGAAAGGTTAATCCAAATTTTTGTAGATATTGTTTAACACGATGTGAGTCATTTATGGATGATTTTTTGTCGCGACTCACATTAAACAATGTTCGCCCTGCCTCAGCCAAAGATCGACTCGCCTTGCACACCTTGATGACCTCACTCAACTGTAATCGATCAAACAAATCCAAATCTGCCAGTTGCGACGATGAGAAATAATTCTCCAGCAGGTGCTCACTCCCTGTCATATTCTCATTCTGAAAACCCTGCCACGCACGTTGCAAACGAATAATTTCCGCTGCGACCACTTCCTCAGTAATTCGCCCACCAACCGCCAGCGTTGCCATGCGCGTAATGCTGGAATTGAGATCGCGAAAGTTAGCCCGCCAGAGTGCTTGCGGGGAATAGGCAAATTGTAAGTAAGCCGCACGCGCCGCCTTATTAAAACTCACCTTGTAACCGGCCTTGCGCGCATAATTATTCAACTCGTGCTCAATATTCGGCTCCAAATCCTCGCTGCGCAATTTCAATGAAGGCAGCTCGTAAGTCCACAGATTGATTCGCGCCAATAAGTCTTCACGAAATAATCCTTGCCGCACCAATTCAAATAAATCGCGATGGGTACCAGCGATTAATTGGAAATCACTACTAACCGTTTGATCACCGCCAAAGGGCATAAAGATTTTTTCTTCGATCGCACGCAACAGCATTGCCTGTTCATCCAGACCAAGCTCACCTATTTCATCGAGAAATAACAACCCTTGATGGGCTTCGCGCAGCAAACCAGCGCGCGCATTGAGCGCGCCAGTAAACGCTCCCTTAACATGACCAAAGAGTGCCGACATTGCATTATCACCACGAAGTGTTGCGCAATTCACTTCAACCAAATTCCCTGACAACTGTCCTCGTTGTTTTTTCAATTCATAAATTCGTTTTGCCAACTGGGATTTTCCCGCCCCTGTGGGTCCATTTAGCAACATAGGCGCAGTAGATTTAATCGAGACCTGCTCCACCTGCGCAATCAATTCATTAAACGCTGCATTACGCGTTTGAATTCCACTCTTCAAATGGGTTACTGCATCGCGCGATTCTTTGGCAAAGCGCGACGCGATTTGGTCATAGCGCGACAGATCCAAATCAATCACATGATAGGTTCCTTGGACACCATTTTTGCCCGGCGATGACTGCAAGAGTTTGCCAGGAAGATAATGCGCCTCAGCCAACAAATACAAACAAATCTGTGCGACGTGCGTGCCCGTGGTGATATTTACAAAATAATTATTTTGCTCAACATCAAAAGTCTGACTCACGGCTACTGCATGAATCTGGCTATAGACCTGCTCAAAATCCCAGGGGTCTTCACAAGCAATTGGGACACTAGTGACTTTGGTGTGCGGCGAAACCTGAGCCATATCCTGCACTGTAAGATCCAGCAACAGTTGATCTTCAGGGAGATACATCAAGAGATACTCATCAACCTGAAACTCAGGGTGCATCAATAACGCAATACTCGGCCGCCAGCGCTCCCAGCGGCGCTTGCCCAAACCACCGTGATCCAGCCTCGACCCCAGAATTCCAATCACCACATTATTCATAAAGATATGTTCCTATCTATATTGATAGATATTAGACGTACAAAAATTCTACGCCAGCCACGAAAAACACTCAATTAAACTTTTTAATATATATAAAACAACAACTTATATTAAATTTAAGTTTATTTTTCAAAGTTGGCACTATGCCTGCAATAACAGCTATGTCAGCGAACAGCGAACAGCGAACAGCGAACAAAATGAAAGCAAAAACAACAGAAAGGTACGGATATGAGCAATTTTGAAGTCATGCATAACCAGGGTCAGGTGCCGGTTAAATCCTGGACGCGCGGAGTGAGTTTCGATGAGAACGCGCGCCAGCAGGTCAACAACATGGCGAGCATGTCGTTCATACATAAATGGATCGCAGTAATGCCTGATGTACACCTAGGTAAAGGCGCCACCATCGGCAGCGTAATTCCGACCATTGGCGCAATTATTCCGGCAGCAGTGGGCGTGGATTTGGGTTGCGGAATGATGGCTGCAAAAACCACCTTGAATGCATCGCAATTGCCTGACTCTTTGGCAACACTGCGCAGCGAAATTGAGAAAAAAGTTCCGCACGGAAGCACTCCTAAAATGCGCGGAGGCCGGGATAAGGGAGCTTGGCTAAATGCACCCGATGACGTCACCGCAGGCTGGGCACATCTTAACGACGGATTTGAAAAACTATGCGCAAAACATCCGTTTTTAAAGAACACCAACAATATGAATCATTTGGGAACTCTGGGTACAGGTAATCATTTTATTGAAATTTGTTTGGATGAAACTAACGCAGTCTGGGTGATGTTGCATAGCGGGTCGCGCGGTGTGGGTAATCGCATAGGGACGCATTTTATCGAGCAAGCAAAAAAAGATATGGCGCGCTGGTTTATTCATCTGCCCGATAAAGATTTGGCGTACATACCCGAAGGCAGCGAAAAATTTCGCGACTATGTAGAAGCCGTAGCCTGGGCGCAGGATTTTGCCCGCACCAATCGTGAAGTCATGATGGCGAGAACACTACAAGCGATGCGAGACATTTTGCAGGTACCGTTTGAAGCACATGTGGAGGCGGTAAATTGTCACCACAACTACATCAGCCGCGAACACCATTACGGAGAAGATGTGTGGGTAACACGTAAAGGAGCTGTGAGTGCGCGTAAAGGTGAGATGGGAATTATTCCGGGCAGCATGGGTGCGAAATCGTTCATCGTGCGCGGCCTTGGTAACGATGAAAGTTTTTGTAGCTGCAGCCACGGCGCAGGGCGCGTGATGTCACGTACTGAAGCAAAACGCCGCGTATCCATGAGCGAACATTTGCAAGCAACCGCTGGTGTTGAGTGCCGAAAAGATGAGGACGTAATTGATGAAACGCCTTCTGCGTACAAGCCCATCGAAAAAGTAATGGAAGCTCAAGCGGATTTAGTAGAAATCGTGCACACACTAAAACAGGTTTTGTGTGTGAAAGGTTAAAAAAATATCGCACCAAGGACGAGGCGATAAACAAGAATTTGGTGTGTTGTTGTAGACGGAAATATAACAACACTGTGTGATCACAGCGGCCCAGTATTGTTTACTGGCTGACACAAACGCCTCTGGCTATTTGTGTATCGGGATCATACAGGCACCAGATAGTGCCTTGTAGCTCAGCGGTAGAGCAGCGGAATCTAATCCGCAGGTCATTGGTTCGACTCCAATCATGGCTCCAATGCTATAGCTCATTTGGTAGAGCATCTCACTGTTAATGAGACGGTTGCCGGTTCAATTCCGGCTAGCAAACTGGTCTTCCAACCAGCTAAAAAATGAAACATCGCAGACCTCCGCGACAAATCGCTACTTATAAATGGATTTAGGATTTGGCAAAGGATTTCATTAGTAATGATTTATTAAACATGGCAATGCCATAACAGATACTTGGTTAAAGCGCGTTAATGCAAACAGCAGCGGATGCTGAAATTATTCAACAGATAGACGAGTGCAAAAACGCCCTCTAACAAAAACCGGTTATGCCTGCGCCATGTGGAGGCTCTGCTCCAACAAAACAAGGAAAAAGGAAAATGAAATTCAAGAAAAAATATTTACTTAACGATACCCAAATAGGTTTGCTGTATAAAGATCAGCAATTCCAGAAAGTACTGAACACTGGCACCCATGAATATTGGGATTGGCAAAATCGTCTGACACTACAGTCGGTAAACATCGCCACCACGTTGAGCGATGGTGTCAGCAAAGATATTTTATATCTCGCTGAAATACATTCGTCCGCTTTTGCAGACCACCTGCAGATGTGGGAAACCGGCGAGCACGAAATTGGATTGGTCTATCAGCAAGGTATTCTGCGCGACATTAAAGCACCCGGCCAACGCGGCGCTTACTGGAAGCAGAAACAAGCGATCACTATTGAAAAGCTGGATATCAGTGAGCACTTTTCGCTTTCGGAAAAACTGCTACGTGTTCTGTCCGGTGCGCGCGAACCTCTACTGAACCGTGCAGCTGCAACCGCTATTGCATTAAGCAACGTAACAGAAGGTCATATTGGGTTTTTGATAGTAGATGGCAATACTGTTAGCGCCTTGCAACCCGGTTTACACATGTGGTGGAAGTTCAACCGTGTGATTGAGGTTAAACAATTTGATTTGCGTTTACAAAATATGGAAGTCAATGGCCAAGAAATTTTGACCAAAGACCGCGTCAGCTTGCGTATTAACCTATCGGCCATGTGGCAAATCACAGACGCCGCTACCGTTAAACGCGAATTAGCAGATGCAAAGGATTACTTGTATCGCGAATTGCAATTGGCGTTGCGAACAATCGTTAGCACTCAAACACTGGATGAATTATTGGCCGACAAAAATTCACTCAACCAGCAGGTGTTGGCGATAGTGGCAGAAAAAGCGGCAACCTATGGAATTACACTAAAATCAGTCGGTGCGCGAGACATTATTTTGCCAGGTGAAATGAAAGCAATTTTGACTCAGGTAGTAGAGGCGCAAAAACTGGCCGAAGCCAACCTGATCAAACGGCAAGAAGAAACCCAGGCAACCCGTTCACTGCACAACACTGCGAAAGTCATGGAAGGCAACCCTGTGCTTCTGCGCTTGAAAGAACTGGAAGTGCTGGAAAAAATCACCGGCAAAATTAACACTCTGAACGTCTATGGCGGCTTGGATGGTGTGATGAATGATTTGGTGAGAATTACTGATAGAACTGCAAAAGCTTGAATTTGATCACCGGATTAATCTCCGGTGGTATTTTCATGCCAAAATGTATAAGCAGAAAAAATACTCAACATCAGGTTTTTAAAAAATGGAAACGTTAGAAAATTTCGGCATATCTCAAAAACTTTTTGAAGAGTGGAGAGAACCTCGCGAAGGAACTGATAATCCTACCAAAGCCAATAACCCAGTTTGGAATTGGCTGGTACAAACCAAACTGAGTGCATGGGCCGCTAATAAAGCATCAGAACATGATTACTACGCCGATGGACCAACTTGGTGCTTTGACAGATATGGTCAATCAACTAACCAACTGCCAGATGGACGGAAAATATATATAGGCGGAGAACATGAGGACTATTATGATCCGGACTTTTGTATTTACAACGATGTAGTTGTGGAGCACATTGATGGATCTCTAGATATTTATATCTATCCCCAAAGCGTTTTTTCAGCAACGGATTTCCACTCCGCAACATTGGTAAACGATGAAATATTTATAATTGGCCGTCTCGGTTATCATGATCAAAGACACATCAAACAAACGCCTGTTTTTATATTAAACATCAATAATTTTAGTATTCGTAAACAAGAGACAACTGGTAGTAACCCTGGATGGATTTTTGGGCACAATGCAACCCTTTTAGAGGATGGTAAAACTCTATTGATTCGCCAAGGTGAGATTTATAGCGGACCGGAAACTCCAGTTACCGAAAATATAAACGAATGGTGCCTTGACCTTAGCAGCGGCAGCTGGAAATTATCAAAGGAAAATAATTGGCCAC
>NZ_JBRFPI010000223.1:0-7497 GCF_053579595.1 Cellvibrio sp. | reverse complement strand
ACTGTCCGCTTACATACTTTTACTATTACCGTCTTTTAACTACGATGCCAAATGAGCCGCTGTCGCTTTATCTGCATCATTCATTGTTTTGCCTGGCTCTACATTTACCAGTTTTAACAATTGTTCATAAACTTCAGATGCTTTTTCTGCTTTTTGACGTTTTTGATCCTGCCAGGCTGTGTAACCAAAATAAGCAACCACAGCAATAACTATAGTGGCAATTACAGTTTTACCGTAATCTTTCCACCAACGCTTTAGTACTTCTAATTGTTCTTCTTCTGAAAGATGTACGCTCACAATTGACTCCTGTAGGCCTTAGCGCAATGCGCAAAAAATGAAATAATTTTAAAACGTTATTTTTTTACTCGGCGAACCGCTTTACTCAAGAGCAAGAAGGTAAGCAATTGCCTTATCAAAATCGAGTGTTTGCTGTTCGATTTCTTCACGCAAAAATTTGATCGTCACTTTACCTGCTTTGACTTCATCTTCACCTAAAATAAGTGCGATATCTGCACCACTTTTATCGGCTTTTTTCAGCTGGTTTTTAAAGTTGCCTCCGCCACAATTGGTTAACAATCGCACAAAAGGCAACTCATCGCGAATCCGTTCTGCCAATTGCATAGCAACTGATTGCACATCACCCACAGCAACCAAATAAATATCCGCCTGCTGATCAAGCCCCTCGGGTATTGCTTCTACCGCCTGCAACAGTAAAACCAAGCGCTCAAGGCCGATACCAAATCCAACCGCTGGCGTTGATTTACCACCTAATTGTTCGACCAAACCATCATAACGGCCACCGGCGCAGACTGTACTTTGAGCGCCTAATTTGTCAGTCACCCATTCGAACGCCGTTTTACCATAATAATCGAGGCCGCGCACCAAGCGCGGATTAATCTGGTAACTAACACCAGCAGCATCAAGCAAGGATTTTAGACCCTCAAAATGCACACGCGATTCTTCATCAAGATAATCCAGCAATACTGGCGCTGCATTGAGCAATGCCTGGGTGTTTGCATCTTTGGAATCGAGGATACGCATCGGATTTGTAGAGAGGCGGCGTTTGCTGTCCTCATCCAACTGATCCTGCACATTATTCAGATAAGCAACCAGGGCATCTTTATAGGCCACTCGCGCTTCTGCACTACCGAGCGAGTTAATTTGCAACTGCACGTGTTCAGCAACACCAAGCTCGCGCAAAATACGCGCACTAAGAACCAACACTTCGGCATCAATATCCGGCCCTTGAATACCAAAGGTTTCTACACCAATCTGGTGAAACTGGCGGTAGCGACCTTTCTGGGGGCGTTCATGGCGAAACATAGGCCCCATGTACCAAAGGCGTTGCGTTTGATTGTAGAGCAAACCATTTTCTTCGCAGGCGCGAACACAACACGCAGTACCTTCAGGGCGCAGGGTGAGGCTGTCACCGTTGCGATCCTCAAAGGTATACATTTCTTTTTCAACGATATCGGTAACTTCACCAATCGAACGTTTAAATAATTCCGTTGATTCAACAATCGGAAAACGAATTTCCTGATAACCGTAACGCGCCAAAATATCAGTAACGACACCTTCAACGTATTGCCACAACGGCGAATCTGCCGGAAGCAGATCGTTCATACCGCGAATTGCCTGGATTTTTTTCAATTTCTAACCTTAATTGTTACAAGCCAAAAGCGATTAGCCTTTAGCAATAATATTCCTGGCGTCAGCATCCATCTGTGCTTGCTTTTGCGCCGCTTTTGCGCGGATCAACCGCTCTAAATTATCAACCAGATTTTCATTGGTTAACTTTTGGTTAGGTTCACCGTCAATATAAATTAAATTGCTTGGTGTGCCGCCAGCAAGCCCCAAGTCTGCCTCCTTGGCTTCACCCGGGCCATTAACCACACAACCAATAACGGCGACATCGAGCGGAACAGTAATGTCTTCCACTCGTTGTTCAAGATCATTCATCGTTTTGATCACATCAAAATTTTGCCGTGAACAACTTGGGCATGCGATAAAATTTACGCCCTTACTGCGCAAACGCAAACTGCGCAGCATGTCCCAACCTACTTTAATTTCTTCAACAGGATCAGCAGCAAGCGACACACGAATCGTATCACCGATACCATCCATTAACAGCGCACCCAGACCTATAGAAGATTTCACTGTGCCCGAACGTAAGCCACCCGCTTCAGTAATTCCTAAATGCAATGGTTGCTCAATCAGTGTAGCGAGCTTGCGATATGCAGCCACCGCCATAAATACATCGGATGCTTTTACACTGACTTTAAAATTATGGAAATTTAGCGAATCCAGAATTTCAACATGACGCAACGCCGACTCGACTAACGCATCGGGCGTAGGCTCGCCATATTTTTTTTGCAAATCTTTTTCAAGCGAACCCGCATTAACACCAATACGAATCGGAATGTTGAGATCGCGCGCCTTATCCACTACCGCTTTAATACGTTTTTCGCGCCCGATATTACCGGGGTTAATACGCAAACAATCCACACCCAAATCCGCTACACGCAACGCGATCCGATAATCAAAATGGATATCCGCTACCAAAGGAATATTGACTTGTTTGCGAATTTCACCAAACGCTTCCGCCGCCTCCATCGTTGGTACAGACACACGAATAATATCGGCACCAGCCAATTGAATGCGGCGAATTTGCTCTACAGTTGCCGCAACATCAGTCGTTTCGGTATTCGTCATACTCTGTACTGAAATAGGCGCATCACCGCCAACGGGAACATTACCGACCATAATCTGGCGAGATTTACGACGTTTTATTGGAGACTCGCAGTGCATAACTATTCCTGATCAATTTTACGCAATTACTCGCGAGTGGACACACCCACTTTTATCGACAATACATTGGTACCCAATGCCGGCACTATAGCGACTTGATCGCCATTTAATTCTATCTTGACCGCAGGTGAATTACCGAGCTTCACATCAAAGGGAGCTGTACCCTGCAATTGCAAACTACTACCTGCGGATTGTAGATCAGCCATCAATACATCACCACGCGCATCACTGACTTCAAGCCAGCACTCTTCAGTGAAAGAAAAGCTAATTGAATCCAGTTGATTAGCATTAGCTTGTTTCACCGAATACGCTACTGAGGCCATAGACACGTTAGTTGCCACAGACTGAATCCCACTAGATACACTTGAACTCTGTGCAGAGTCCACGGTGACACCAGACTTAGCATCCATTGGTTGCTGTCCTTCAACCAACTGCTCCACTGCTGTTACTGACGCAGAGCTACTAAGCGATACCTGACTTGCACTGGATTTTTCTAGCGATTGCACATTCAGCGCAGTTTCCACTGGAGGTACAACTGCCATGGGCCGGTCGTAAGAGGGCTGCTGGCGATTGTCAAAAAACCAAACCGATACCAACCAAAGAATTAACAAAGCAAACAAAACCAATACAATAAATTGCCACAAGGGTTTGTTAGCAGATTCAACACGACGTGGTAAAACTTGCTCAACCAACCCATGTTTTTGGGCATGACGATCATATGCGGCAAGCACCTGCACCACATCAAGCTTTACCAAGTTTGCATATGCCCGCAAATACCCACGAGTAAATGTATCTGACCCCATATGACGATAATCATCTGACTCAAGCGCACGCACCTTGGTCAACGTCATGTAGAGTTCTTTCGCTACCTGTTCCTGAGTCAAGCCTGCACGCTCACGCGCCCAAACTAATAACTTGCCAGGCGAGAGTTCGCGAAAACGACCATCGTCGGTAGATTTTTTTTCGTCTTCAGATGCCATTGAAAGCCCGTTAGTCGTCGTAATATCGTTTGTGGTTTTACATCATCGTTTGTTTGTATTCCAAATATTCCTTGGAATAGGGAAATCGATTCTTTAATACCAACAAATAACTGGCTTCTTTATCCTTGTTGCCAAACACACGCTCCAAACGAATTCCAAGCAAGAGCGCACGTGCAGATTGTTGCCCCAGCGCCTGATAGCGATCCAAATATTTCTTAGCATCAGCATATTCCTGATTTTGGAAGCTCATGGCGGCCAATTCAATATACGGCTCAGAAATACCTTTATCTAATATTGATGCATGCTCAAAAGCAGCCTTAGCGCGCTCGTTGTTTCCAAGCAATAACGCAGTCCTGCCAACATTCACCAAAGCAGAGGCGCGCCCGTCATAATCAAGATCACTGGCCGCCAGCTCGAATTGCGCCAATGCCTCTTCATAACGCTTCACACCAAACAAAAACACACCATAATTATTATTCGCCAAAGTGAAACTTTTTCTTCGCTTAAGAGCTTTTTTAAAGGTTTCATCAGCCAAGGTGGGCTCACCCTCAAGCTGATAAAGACGCGCCATTGCCTCTATCGCTTCTGCAGAGTTTTTATTGAGATCCGATGCTTTACGTAAATGATGCCGAGCAGCCTCTCGATTACCCTTATCTATGTATCCGTTCGCTAACTGGATGTGCAAATCAAGTGCTTTAACCTTGTCTATCTGACGAGTAGCCTTACCTGTATTATTTTTACCTTCAGATACACAACTGACGAGAAAAACTACCGCAATAACAGACACCAGGGTTAATTTCAGCAATCTTATAAAGTTATTCATTTGCATCATTGACACCATTGTATTTGGAGTTATTGGTTAACGATTTTTACTGCTTGTATCTCATCAAATTGTGCGCGGTAGCGTTCACTACGACGAGTCACATCATTTACTTGACCGGCCAACTGACCGCAAGCTGCGTCTATATCATCACCACGCGTAGTACGTACCGTAGTGATATAACCTTCTTCCATCAAAATATCCTGAAACTTGCGCAAGGCGTTATTGCTCACGCGCTTGTAATTAGACAAATTAAAGGGGTTAAATGGAATCAAATTAATCTTGACTGGAACATCACGTAAAAGTTCAGCCAATTCACGAGCGTGATGAGGACGGTCATTCACTTGATCAATCAATGTGTATTCAATGGTAATTTTGCGATGGGTATCCGGCATTGCTTCGATGTAGCGTTTGGCAGAATCAAGCAACATTGCAATCGGATATTTACGATTGATTGGCACCAATTCATTGCGCAATTCATCGTTAGGTGCGTGTAGGGAGATAGCAAGGCAGGCATCGGTATATTGGCTTAAACGATCCAGTTGCGGCACCACACCGGAGGTGCTCAGCGTAACGCGACGCTTGGAAATTCCGTAGGCGTTGTCGTGCATCATAAGGTTCATGGAATCGACAACGTTATCGAAATTGAGCAATGGTTCGCCCATCCCCATCATCACCACATTGGTCACTTTGCGCGGGCCATTCGCCTGCAACTGACCAAAGGATTTGGCCGCAATCCACACTTGGCCAATAATTTCTGCTGCTGTTAAATCGCGATTAAACCCCTGTTTGCCCGTTGCACAAAAACTGCAATCCAATGAGCAGCCAACTTGCGACGACACACACAAAGTACCGCGGTCACCATCGGGAATAAATACGGTTTCAATAACATTATTGCCACTGACACGAATTAAAAACTTACGTGTGCCATCGGTTGAATCAAATTGCTGTACCACTTCCGGCATACGGATTTCCGCAATGTTTTTCAACTTTGCACGCAAATCTTTGCTGACATTAGTCATATCATCAAAGTTGTCAGCGCCAAGCTGATGGATCCATTTCATCACCTGAATAGCGCGAAATTTTTTCTCGCCAATCGATTCAAAAAATGCCACCAGTTTGGCTTCTGGCAAGCCCAACAGATTCATTTTGGCAGAGCCCTCTGCAACCTCCGCGCTAGCGGTGTTAGTGGAACTGGAAACTTCAGTCATGGCTCTATTACCTGGTGAACTACGTTGGGAATAACAGTGATTACAAAATTAACGGATAACAACTTCATTGCTGGCAAAGAAATAAGCGATCTCGCGCGCAGCTGAAGTGGGCGAATCTGAACCGTGGACAGCATTGGCATCAATGGCTTCCGCAAAATCAGCACGGATGGTACCCGGAGCCGCTTTGGGAGGATCAGTAGCGCCCATGAGTTCGCGGTTAGCCGCGATAGCATTTTCACCGGACAGCACTTGCACAACCACAGGGCCAGAGGTCATAAAATCGACCAAGCCAGCGAAGAATGGACGGCCTTTGTGCTCGGCATAGAAGCCTTCTGCTTGGGCACGGCTCAACAGCATCATGCGCTGGGCAACGATTTTGAGGCCAGACTTTTCAAAACGAGCGACGATTTCACCGATATGGTTCTTACTAACAGCATCGGGTTTGATAATGGATAAGGTTTGTTCAACAGCCATGAGACGCTCCACACGCGATTTTCCGGTTACTGCAGGCTCGGATTTCACCGCCCAAAAGCGGATTCAATGCCTACAAAATACAAAACCCGCGAATTATACGCGGGTTTACATTATTTTTATATCCTAGCTATTTGATTAATAAACAAAATCGGCTAGGAAACCTGCTCCGATATCCCATCCGAAGTGGACCAGCTTAATTAGTTTGGCTAGCGCGATCCTTAATCCGCTTCACCATCGCCCTAAGGCCATTCCCCCGGGTAGAACTCAGGTGCTGCAAAAGGTCCAGCTGCGTGAAATAAGCATCTATATCAAATGCGAGGATTTCCCCTGGGGTCTTGCCGTTAAAGGCAGCCAGGACTACGCCAAGCAAACCCTTAACGATAAATGCATCGCTATCTGCCTGGAAAAACAACTTGCCCGCGCGCCATTCATCCACCAACCACACCTGGCTCTGGCAGCCACGCACCAGATACTCATCGGTACGCAAACTGGAATCCATCTCAGGTAGCTCCTTGCCCAGATCGATAATGTACTTGTAGCGCTCTTCCCAGTTATCAAAAAAACCGAGACTGTCGATAATGTCATCGACGGTTACATCTATGCCAAATTGGGTCATCAAACTTCTCAATACAGGGTAATCAATAGAACATACCGGTTTGCAACTGGGCCTCTTCGCTCATCATATGGCGCTGCCAAGGAGGATCGAACACCAATTCGACCTTCACCGTTTTAACATTGGGCACCTTGCGCACCCGATATTCAACATCACCCACCAATACCGGCCCCATACCACAGGCTGGCGCAGTCAAGGTCATTTGGATATCCACTTGCTTTGCCGCCTGATCAACCTTAACGCTGTAAATCAGCCCGAGATTAACCAAATCTACGGGGATCTCAGGATCGAACACAGTTCCCAGCGCCTGCCATACTTGTTCTTCGACAATTTGGTCATTAACAGGCTCAGGAAAGCTTATTGTCTCTGACTCAAGCCCAAGCAAATGCGCATCGGTACCATCTACCCGCACCATCTGGCCGTGATAGGTTAGCGTGTAATTGCCACCCAAGGCCTGGGTGATGGTAACAAAGGTTCCTTCAGGAATAGACAGCGGTGTACCGTCAGGGACGCGCCGCGCCGGACAATCCGCCTGGGCTACCACCATACGTCTTTCAGACATAATCATTCTCTACGCAAAGCGTCTCAATT
>NZ_JBRFPI010000222.1:0-7500 GCF_053579595.1 Cellvibrio sp. | reverse complement strand
TTTTTGGTTGCGCGCGAGTGGCAACAGATTGTTTTTGTTTTTCAACAGCACCAGCGATTCGCGCACAGCTTGACGCGCAACGGCGCGATGTTCTGGCGCGCCCAACAATTCTTTTTTGCCGGCAAGTGGGCGAGTAGAGGGAGCACCTTTTTCAAATAATCCGGCGCGGATTTTTACGCGCAAAATCCGGCGCACGGCATCATCCAAACGCTCGGCCGTAACTTCACCGGATTTAGCTTGCGCTAATAAATTGTTGTACAAATCTTTCCAGTTGGGTTCGGGCACCATGTAAATATCCAAACCGGCCATAAGTGATTCAGGGCAATCTACGGCGGTGCAACCGGGAATAAAACTGTGGCCGCTCCAATCGCCCACTACCAAACCATCAAAACCCATTTGGCCTTTGAGTACATCGGTGAGCAAATATTTGTGGCCGTGCATGCGGGTGCCGTCCCAGCTGGTGAATGAGGCCATCACCGCCTGCACACCTGACTCCAAGGCACTGAAATAACCGGCGCCGTGGATATCACGCACATGCTGTTCATCGCCTTGAGTAGGGCCGCGATCCACACCATTTAAGGTTCCACCATCGCCGATAAAATGTTTGGCAGTGGCGATCACGTGTTCATTGGATAAAAATTTCTCAGAACCACCTTCACCTTGCAGGCCTTCCACCATTTCTCCAGCGAAAGCGCCGACAATTTGTGGATCTTCCGACCAGCTTTCATAGGCGCGGCCCCAGCGGTCATCGCGTGCTACAGCAACAGTAGGGGAAAAGTCCCAATTCAGGCGGGTGACTGCGATTTCACGTGCAGTTGCCCAGCCGATTTGTTTGAGCAACTCGGGGGTATTGGTCGCACCCAAGGCGATGTTGTGCGGAAACAGGGTGGCGCCGACGACGTTACCCAGCCCGTGTACCGCATCTGTACCCCACATAATCGGGATGCCAATACGTCCATTGGATTTATCGATTGAGGCGTTATAGAAGCTGTCGGCCAGTTTTACCCAGTCTTCCATTGTCGCGTATTTGTTGCTGCCGGGCGTGCTGCCACCGCCGTTCAGCACGGAACCCACGTGATACTGCTTGATATCTTCAGGGGTCAGAAATTTGATTTCCGGTTGGATCAGCTGGCCGATTTTCTCTTCCAACGTCATTTTGGCCAGCAGCTCCTCGATGCGCGTTTCCACAGCGGGGTCTTTTTTGACGGCGCTGGTAATCGCCGGCCATTCCACTTTTGCCGCCGTGGTTGTGCTCGCAGGCGGTGTGGTTGCTGCGGGTGCCTCGGTTTTTTGGGCATCACACCCTGCAAGCAGTGAGAGTAGAACGGCGCCAGATACCAGCGACCGCAGCTGTATTTTATTGTTCATAGTGGATGACCTGTTATTCAAATAAAGAGTTGAAACAAAGAAATGCCAATTCGATTAATCGCATCAATTAATTCCACTGCATCAAAGGGGCGCAGGATGATAATCAATATTGGTTATATGCAGTAGTCAAAACGACAACTGCGCAAGTATTCGCTTATAAAAGGTAGCAGTTGGTGGCCATCCTGCGAATAAACTTTACCTTTAATGATGCAAATATCAGGTTTGAAGGGAAGGATCACATAGAAAAAAATGAATAATTGAGCTGTTTTTTATCCATAAAAGATGTATGCATTTTTAAAGTGCATATCCGCAAATGCTCATATGCGAAAAGATTGCAATGAACTCCTTGTGTTACAGATCACAAATTCTTGATCATCTTCTACACTAAAACAGCTAACTCCCTCTCAGGTTATTTTCTGGACTATTCATCAGACGGCTAGAAAAATCATGCGGTTGTCGTTTTGGAGGCATCATGTTCAAAAAAAAAGAGCTCACGCGCTTAGGTGACATCCTAGTCAGTAAAGGACTTATAACGCCCGCACAACTTGATCTAGCGATCAAAGAACAATCGCGACGCAAACGTTTATTAGACCCCGCTGATCCTACTGCCGCAGTGACACCGATCGGTGAAATATTAATAGAACTGGGTTTTATTGACCAATTGCAATTAAAACGCGGTTTGAATTGGCAGCAGCGTTTGCGCCATGCCTCTATCGCCATGGCACTCTGTGCTCCATTTATGATTTTTGCTCCCAGTGCAGCCGCTAATGTTGTACGAACCGCCCCCACCACAATTGAAGCGGAAAATTACACTGCGATGCAGGGAGTAATTGCCGAAAATACCACTGACATCGGCGCTGGAAAAAATATTGGCGGTATAAGCACCGGTGATTGGATGTCCTACAGTGTTGATCTACCAGCGGCAGGTACCTACAAAATTACCTATAGGCTCGCATCGCCTAACACTACGGGTAGTTTGATTTTGCGCTCTGCAAATGATGCTGATTTGGCAACACTCAAGGTGCCTAAAACTGGCGGATGGCAATTGTGGACCAGCGTGGACCAAATAGTGTCTCTGCCAAAAGGCGTGCAGACCTTAAAAATCTTCGCCAAAACGGGCGGCTTTAATCTCAATTGGTTTCAATTGGAAAAAATTACATCGATTAACGAAGCAATCGAAGCAGAAAACTATTCTGCAATGAGCGGTGTTATTACCGAAGCTACAACAGATATCGGCGGAGGGCAGAATGTAGGCGGGATTAGTACGGGCGATTGGATGAATTATGCAGGGGTGGATATACCGGCAGATGGCACTTACAAAATTACCTATCGCGTCGCCAGCCCTTATAGCACCGCCAAAATCACCCTGAAATCCGGTGCGGATGTAGAAATAGGCACAGTATCGGTTCCCAAAACCGGAGGCTTTCAAGTCTGGAGTGATGTTGTGCAAACAGTCACTCTGCAAAAAGGTGTGCAGGATTTAAAAGTATTCGCCAAAGCCGGTGGATTTAATATCAAATCATTCAAAATTGAGGCAGATACCGCAGCGGGGATTACACCACCTGTGGTCATCGCTGCCGCCCCAGCACCTATTGCAGCTGCAGCAACACCCACCGCAGCAGTACTGCCCGGCGCACCCTTGACCCTTCAGGCGGAAAGTTATTCGTCGATGAGCGGAATTATGTCAGAGGCCACTACCGATGTAGGCGGCGGCCAAAGTGTGGGTGGAATTGGCACTAATGATTGGTTGCTCTACGACGGTATAAATATTCCCATCACTGGTGAATATAAAATTACATACCGTGTCGCCAGCCCTTACACCACCGCAAAAATGATGCTTAAGTCAGGCACCAACGTTGATTTGGGTTTGTTGGCTATTCCCAAAACCGGTGGCTGGCAAATCTGGACTGATATCAGCCATACCTTGACCCTGCAGCAGGGAGTACAGAGTTTAAAAGTGTTTGCACAGACGGGTGGATTTAATTTCAATTGGCTGAAAATTGAAAGCCTGGTTCCGGTCAGTCAGACTATTGAAGCAGAAAGTTATTCCTCCATGTTTGGTGTTTTTAATCAAACCACATCCGATGTTGGCGGAGGTCAAAATGTCGCCGGCATAGCGACAGGTGAATGGATGACTTACAGCGGCATCAATGTGCCTGCAGATGGCAATTACAAAATTACCTATCGCGTCGCCAGCACCGTCAGCACTGGCAAAATTGCATTGCACTCAGCCGCTAATGTTGAGTTAGGGCGTGTATCAGTAGCATCTACGGGTGGCTTCCAAATCTGGAAAGAGGTCGAGCATACGGTAGCACTGAAAAAAGGCGTTCAGGATTTAAAAATAGTTGCGGCAACCGGCGGCTTTAATCTTAACTGGTTCAAAATGGAGTTTGCCGGTGCAACAAATGCTTCCAGTGCGGCCAGTTCGTCAGCACCAGCAGTATCCTCTTCCAGCTCTTCCAGTTCCGCACCTGCAGTGAGTTCATCAAGCTCTTCCAAATCATCAACACCGGCGATGAGTTCATCGAGCTGGTCAAGTTCATCGGTAGCAGCTCATGTGGCGGGCCCTGTTGCCATTACCTGGATGGCGCCGGATAAACGCGAAAACGGAGCACAACTCTATATTGATGAGCTGGGTGGTTATGAAATTCGTTATAAAAAAACGGCGGACACAAAATACACCTACGTCTCTATTAATGACCCCTGGACGCAGTCGTACAAATTTGATTGGCTCGAAGGCGATTATATTTTCCAAATCGCCGCGTTTGATAAAAACGGTGTCTACAGTCCCTTTGTAGATATCCAGCGGCAGTAAAATGTTTAAACTTTGCAATAAAAAAATGGCAGATTTTCTGCCATTTTTTTATTGAGAAATTGTTGTGTAAGGGATTATCGCCCGCCACTCACATCCAGCAAACTGCCGGTTATGTAAGACGCTTCAGCGGACGCAAGCCATAAAATGGCGATGGCAACCTCATCAGCCTCACCTGCGCGCTGCATAGGAATGGTTGGTGCGATACGTTCAATGCGACCGGGCTCACCACCTTTTGCGTGCAATTCCGTATTGATAATGCCGGGGCGCACACAGTTGACACGGATGCCGTCGGCAACTAATTCTTTGGCAAGCCCCATGGTAAAGGTATCAATTGCGCCTTTGCTCGCGGCATAGTCGATATATTCAAACGGCGAACCAAAACGCGCGGCAATGGATGAAACATTGATAATCGCACCGCCATTTCCTCCATCAAGTTTACTCATGCGTTTAATCGCCTCGCGCGCACAAATAAAACTGCCAATGACATTTACCGAAAATAATTTTTCCAGCTCGGCAACCTGTGTATCGCGAAATAATTTCTGGCGCAAAATGGCGGCGTTATTGACTAGTACATCCAAACGATTGAATTGAGTGTCGATCTGTGCGAATAGATTGAGCACATCCGTTTCAATTCCCACATCCGCTTGTACACATAAAACGTTGCGCCCAAGTGCAATAATTTGCTGCGCAACAGTTTCAGCTTGTGTGCGTTTACTTAAGTAGGTGATAACAAGATCGTAACCGCGTTCGGCGGCGAGCAGCGCGGTGGCGGCGCCTATGCCACTGCTGGCGCCAGTGATGAGCATAACGGGATTTGCCATTTCAACTCCTTGCACAAAACTGATTAATTTTTTTGCGCCACCGCCAAGCGTTTTAGCGCCTTATCCATTTCATCCAGCAGCGCGACATAAAGTGCATCAGCGCTTGCGACATAACCCTCGGCGCTCATATGCACAAGATCAGGCCGCATAAATGGCGTTTTTTGTTTAAGCCAGAATTGCGCACCGCAGTTGCCGCCCATCATCGCGCTCCAATCCCAATAGAGTGTGCCTTCCTGTCGGGCGATGCGCCGCTGGCTGTTCTGCACTTTGATCAAACTCGGCGGCAGCGGCACACGGCAGCCGCCGTTGTTGTGCGGCGGACGGGATTTGGCTGAGCTGGGCGCCCCCACTAACAAAATCGCCGCTTTCGGTGCCGCGCCGCGCAGTGAACGAATCGCTTGGCGCAACTCAGCCTCGTAGGTTTCCGGCACCAGGTCTTTACCGAAGGCTTCATTGGTACCGTAGGCGAGAATGATCAATTGCGGATTGCGCCATTGCAGTTGGCTGCGCAGAGTAGATGAATCCCAGCGGTTGATCACATTGGCGACTGAGCCGTTATTGCCCAGCGCGTCCAGAGTAATGCCGCGTGCCATGCGATCGAGAATAACGCCACCCAGTTTTCCGCCCGGGGGCGCGAGCAATTTCAGTCCGCTCACTTTGTTCGCGTCCAGTTCTTGCGTGCTCAATCGCCAAGGGGCTTTGGGCTCGCCCTGCCCGGGTAATTTATGGACTTTGCCACCCGGCAAGGCCAGACCCCACAGTGTTTGGCCGGAGCTCTGCCAGATGTTCAGGCGCCATTGTCCGGCAGCAGGTGTTTCTTTGATTTTGATTTCAAGGATCGAATTTCCCGCCGAGGTATTGATAAATCCGCCAACCGGAAACACCCCTGAGTGTTTGTGTTGTTTGGCATCGCTGAGTTTCCAGCTGCCGGTACTGCGCAGCAATACCTGGCTGGAGCGCTGGTTGGTGATGTATCCCGGTGTGAGCCAACCGATACCGGCGTTGCCGAACTGGTTTTGCAGGCGCTGGCGCAGTTGGCCGCTGAAGTAGTCGCCTGCGGTATGGGAGTCCCCCAATTGGATAATCCGGATCGGCTCCTGCCGCTTTTTTTCCTCCAAATCGCGCAAGCTTTGCCAAAGTGCCGGGGCTTTGCGGTCGCCATAATCGAGCAGCGGGGTCGTTTTATTGGCTGCTAAAGCAGGCATCGCCTTGGCTAAAACCAGCAGCCACAGGCAGAGGGTAAAGTACTTCATCGTTGGGTGATCTTGTTGTGGGAGGCGGTATTGCCCGTATCGGTACCGTCAGTTGCGTTGGCAGCGTCTTCCGCCGGTTTTTCTGCAGGTGGTGCAGCGCCAAATTGGGTGAGCGTCAGGTTCGCCAGCAGGCGATGCCCCTGGGTAGTGAAGTGCACTCCGTCGTCGGTGCGCACCATAACACTGCCGCGATCGGGCAGTTCGAGAAACTTGGTAAAGCTGCTGCCATCGGCGGTGAGGGTTGGATCGGTGGAGACGAAACGGGCAAACAGCGGCATTTTGCTCGCTTCTTCGGCGTAGATAGCATTGAGTGTCGGCGCTTTGCCGATCAAATCTTCGCGCCCTAACGGCGGCACGCCCAGCCAGACCAAGCGCGCGCGATGTGCCGCAGCGGTGTTGATAATGCGCGCGACCCGCTCGCGATACACCGCGGCCCAAGGCTCCGAACCAAAACGGATGTAGCGCCCATGAATGGTCATATCCCAAGGATCATTGGCGCCGAGAAAAACGATCACCACCGAGTAGTCTTCCAGTTCAAATGCATCCTCCACAGTGGCTGGCCAATCGAAAAATGCCGGGTAGGTCAGCCCCGTACTGTGCTTGCTCAAGTCCATCGACTCGACTTTGTATTTGCGCTTGAGATTGGTGATCAGGTGCGGTGCCAAGCCCTGCATCAATGAATCGCCCACCAACAAAATGCGGTCACCGGCGCCCAGCGGGATAGGCCCCTGCGCAGCCGCTATGGCTTCGGGGGTTGCTTCGGGCAGTGGTTCAGTCGACTGCGACTCGTGCGGAGTATCGATTGCATCTGTTGTTGTGGTGATTGGTTCAGCAGTATCAGTTGCGATGCTGGGTTGCACACTAGCAACTACAACAGTCTCGCTCATCGCCGCCGCTGGTGTCTCGTAAGCGACCGGCTTCGACGAGGCGGCTGGCTCAGGGCAAGCTTGGGTAATCACCTCCGGTTTTGGGCACACAGGTGCAGCGACGACTGGCAGCTCCGGCTTCGGCAGTGCCTCATCACCCAGCAACAACACTTGGCCAGCAAGCAGCATGCGGCTTTCACTTTGATTGAAGACCTCCGACCAATACTGCTGTGTGTTATCCCACTGCCGTTTCCACTCTTTGATCAAGGGTGTGTTAGGCGAATAACTCCTGGCACTGGGCAGATTGCCGAATTCCAGCAAAATATGGTGGGTCTGCTGCCAATATTGCAGCAATGCGCTGCCCTTCACCGCGACCA